>NZ_JBEOOB010000049.1:0-18614 GCF_040308685.1 Pseudoalteromonas sp. 20-MNA-CIBAN-0454
ATTCGAACCCTCGATAGAGCTACAAACTCTATACTCCCTTAGCAGGGGAGCTCCTTCGGCCACTCGGACACCTCTCCGTCTTGTGGGGCGTATAATAAAGAGTTCAGAAAATATGTCAAACACTTTTCTACCAAATGTGCCTATATGGTTATAGATTGTGCATCTAGTTAGTTTTAATGTGTAATTAGTTTGAAATTCAAACAACTTTTAACTTTTTTCTGGTGGGTTAACGCCTAACACAGGCACTAAATCATCATTTAACTCTGCAAGATACTGCTCTTGATAACCTAACTTTTGAAATTCTGCAATACAGGCTCGGTAAAAGGCTTGTCTTGCATCTTCTGTTTCGCAGTTATTGATTGGGTTTTCAATACGTTTATTTTTCATATTATTATTTATAAATCCATTTAATCTTTTTATTTAGAGCCTTAAATCAATCCTCTAAATTTCCATCGTAGTGTAGCGAACAACTTTACATAAATGCAACAGTGCGTTTAAAAAACACTCAGATTAAAAAGTTATAGCCCAGACACAAAAACGCCGCATTTAAGCGGCGCTTTATTACTTTACATTATTAAGCTTAGTCGGCTTGCGGGCGCATATGCGGGAACAAGATAACGTCTTTAATGGTTGGAGAGTCAGTAAACAGCATTACTAAACGGTCAATACCAATACCTTCACCTGCAGTTGGTGGTAAGCCATACTCTAGTGCGCGTATGTAGTCTTCGTCGTAATGCATTGCTTCATCATCGCCTGCGTCTTTCTCTTCAACTTGACGAGTAAAGCGCTCTGCTTGGTCTTGTGCATCGTTAAGCTCAGAGAAACCATTAGCTAGCTCACGCCCACCCACAAAAAACTCAAAGCGGTCTGTAACAAATGAATTTTCATCGTTACGACGTGCCAATGGTGATACTTCCCATGGGTAGCCGGTAATAAACGTAGGTTGAATAAGCATGTGCTCTGCTGTTTCTTCAAATATTTCACACAAAAATTTACCTGGGCCCCAAACACAGTTTTCAGGAATTTTAACGTGTACTTGCTTAGCGTACGCTTTTAATTGTTCAAAATGGTTTTCTGGGTCGTTAAACACTGCCGCATCAAACTCAGGGTTATATTTTAAAATTGCGTCGCTCATGCTTAAGCGCGTAAACGGTTGACCAAAATCGTATTCAACTGAGTCAATTACTTCGCCGTTTTCGTCTTTAGTTGTGTTAACTACCACAGCACTACCAAGTACGTTTTCTGCAACTGTACGTAGCATGTCTTCGGTAATGTTCATCAGATCGATGTAATCAGCGTATGCTTGGTAAAATTCAATCATTGTGAATTCTGGATTGTGACGCGTAGATAACCCTTCGTTACGGAAGTTACGGTTAATTTCGAATACGCGATCAAAACCACCTACCACTAAACGCTTTAAGTACAGCTCAGGCGCTATACGTAGGTACATGTCAATATCAAGCGCGTTATGGTGTGTTACAAACGGGCGTGCCGATGCACCGCCAGGAATAACCTGTAGCATGGGTGTTTCTACTTCCATAAAGTCACGGTCTGCTAAAAAGCGACGAATGCCTTCAACTACTTGTGAGCGAATGCGGAATGTTTCACGCGTTGCTTCGTTAGTAATTAAATCAACGTAACGTTGACGGTACTTAGTTTCTTGATCTGATAAGCCATGGAATTTTTCAGGCAACGGGCGAAGTGACTTAGTTAATAGTTGGTACTCTGTCATTTCTACGTATAAATCGCCTTTACCCGATTTATTAAGCGCGCCTTTAACACCAATAATATCGCCAGTATCTAGTTGGCCATATTTTTCTTTTAAATCTTTTTGCACATCTTTAGACGCATATGATTGTACGCGGCCTTTCATGTCTTGAATTACAAAAAATGGTCCGCGCTTTGCTAAAATACGTCCAGCAATAGACACTACTTGTTGTAACTCTACTAATTCTTCTTTGCTCTTATCACCAAACTGGGCTTGCAAATCTGCCGTGTAATGCTCACGACGGAATTGGTTTGGATGACCGTTGGCTGGGCAATTTTGGCGTATAGCATCTAATTTGCCACGACGCTCAGCGATTAACTTGTTTTCGTCTTGGATTTGATCAGTCATTTTTTTAGCTCTTTATTAGCTTGGTGGTTATAAACCAGATTTTAAGCTGGCTTCTATAAATTTGTCTAAGTTGCCGTCAAGTACCGATTGGGTATTACGGCTTTCAACGCCTGTACGTAAATCTTTAATGCGAGCGTCATCGAGTACGTATGAACGAATTTGACTGCCCCAACCAATGTCCGACTTTGAGTCTTCTTGGGTTTGTTTTTCAGCATTTTGCTGTTGTAACTCTAGCTCAAACAATTTTGCTTTTAACTGTTTCATTGCTTGGGCTTTATTTTTATGTTGTGAGCGCTCATTTTGGCACTGCACTACGGTATTTGTTGGTACGTGCGTAATACGAACCGCTGATTCAGTGGTGTTAACGTGCTGACCACCTGCGCCCGAGGCACGGTAAACGTCAATACGTAAGTCAGACGGGTTCATATCAATTTCAATATTGTCGTCAACTTCTGGGTAAACAAATGCAGAGGCAAACGAAGTATGACGACGACCACTTGAGTCAAACGGGCTTTTTCGCACTAAACGATGCACGCCAGTTTCGGTACGTAACCAACCATACGCGTATTCGCCAACAAAGCGAACTGTTGCGCCTTTAATTCCTGCAACATCGCCGCCAGTAGCTTCCACTAATTCAACTTTAAAGCCTTTAGCCTCGCCCCAGCGTAAATACATACGCAGCAAAATATTACACCAGTCTTGTGCTTCAGTACCGCCAGAACCAGATTGTAAATCAAGGTAAGCGTCGTTTGAGTCATGAGGACCGCTAAACATACGACGAAACTCTAACGCTTCTAGTTGCTCGTTCAAGTCTGTTAGTTCGCTTTGTGCTTCATCAAAGGTTTCTTGATCTTCGGCTTCTACAGCAAGCTCAAGTAAGCCTTCAACGTCGTCAGTACCCGTCACTAAAGTATCGATAGTTTCAACAACAGCTTCTAATGCCGACTTTTCACGGCCGAGAGCTTGTGCGCGTTCAGGTTCATTCCATACGGCTGAGTCTTCAAGTTCGGCGTTAACTTCTTCTAAGCGTTCTTGTTTAAGAGCATAGTCAAAGGTACCCCCGAAGCAACTCAGTACGTTCGCGAATTTCCTTGATTTGGTTAATCACAGGATTCACTTCAAACATGGTCATTACTCCAAAATGGCTAGGTTATTACGCTCCTTAAAAAGGAATTAACGCAATATATTATCGTCAAATGATAAAAACGCCCGATTTTAACAAAAAACCGTGCGCTTTATTAGCACTTTATGCGATCTATTCTAGATATTTTTTAGCTGGCTTTTTCTAGCTCTCGGATAATTAATTGCAGGGTGAACTTGCCTCTAAACTCATTTATATCGAGCTGATACGCTGCTTTAACAAATTGTGCGTTGTTATCTGGCCATTCTTTTACATCAATGCCAAAAGCTATGGCATCAACTAAGCGGCCTGATTGATGTTTTAATACCAGTTTTAAATGCTTTTCGCCCACTATACGCTGCTGAATTAACTCAAATGTGTGCTCAAATACCGGTTCAGGAAATTGCTGCCCCCAAGGGCCCGCTTGTTTTAATTGCTGGGCAAAATCCATGGTAAAACACTCATTTGGCAACTCGCCATCGGTAAATACAATGCAGCGTTTACTTTCTTCACTAAGCTGGGCGCTAACGGCAGTATCAAAGGCGTGTTTAAATTCGCTAAATTGCTGCTCATTAATACTTAAACCGGCCGCCATGGCATGGCCACCAAACTTACTAATTAAGTGCGGATCGGCCGTACTTAGCCCTTCGAGTAAATCGCGTATGTGCAGCCCTTCAATTGAGCGACATGACCCTTTTATCTCACCGTTTTCGCCACCCGCAAATATAACTGTTGGGCGGTGGTATTTTTCTTTTAAACGCCCGGCTAAAATACCAATAACACCTTGGTGCCAATCCTCTTGGTATAAACAAATAGCGTCGGGAATATTGTCATCATTAAACGCTAACTTATCAAGCACAGCTTGCGCTTCATGCTGCATGCCTTGCTCTATTTCGCGGCGTGCAAAGTTTAAGCTATCTAGCTCACTGGCAATGCGCCTAGCTTGGTTTATATCGGTACTGAGTAAGCAGGCTATGCCTAAACTCATGTCATCTAAGCGCCCTGCGGCATTTAGGCGCGGAGCAAGCGAAAAACCAAAGTCGCTGGCACTCAATCTTGAGGCATTACGATTAGCAACCTCAATGAGGGCAGTAATGCCTGGGCGAGTTTTACCACTGCGAATACGCGCTAGTCCTTGGTGCACCAATGTCCGGTTATTGGCATCAAGCGCCACTACATCGGCTACAGTACCAAGCGCAACTATGTCGAGCAGGTCGGCTAAGTTAGGCATAGGCTGCTGCGCAAAATGATTTTGCTCACGCAGTGTGCTTCTAAGGGCAATAAGTAAGTAAAAAGCCACACCAACACCTGCAATCGATTTAGACGGAAAGCTGCAGTCGTGCCTGTTCGGGTTTACTATGGCATCGGCATTAGGGAGTGTTTCGCCCTGTAGGTGATGGTCGGTAACCAGCACTTTAATATTGGCGGCTTTTACAATATCAATACCCGCAATACAGGAAATACCGTTATCGACTGTAATTACTAAATCGGGTTTAAGCTGAACTATTTGCGCAGCTAACGCCGGGCTTAAACCATAACCTAAGCTAAACCGATCAGGTACTAAGTAATCTAAATGAGCAAAGCCAAACATGGCCAAGCCTTGCATTAATGTAGCGGTACTGGTTGCACCATCAGCATCAAAATCGCCAACAATTAAAATATGGCTTTGGGCATGTAGCGCCTCAATTAACAAGTCGCAGGCTTTGTCCATATCTTTAAATAACTTAAAGTCGTGTAATGTGGCGGCGCTGTTATTTAGCTCATCGGCATGGGAAACATTTCGCGTGGCATAAATTTGCTTAATTACAGGGTGTAAATGACTCGGTAAATGTGAATCATCGACGTTTTCGCGCGTTTGGATCGTTTTTTTCATGCAGATTTTTAACTTATTTGGTTCATCATAAATATACAAAAAAAGGCCTTTCGGCCTTTTTTTATGCGCACCGTAAATTTAATTACTATGGGGCTTTACTAGCGTTAAGCGCAGCGCTTAATGCGGCAGCTGGCTGATAACCTGGGATCATGGTGCCATCTTCTAAAATAATAGCAGGTGTACCGGTAACACCAAAGCTTTGACCTAGCTGATAATGCTCAGCAACTGGCGCACTACAACCTTTAACTGCTGTAGTATTTGAGCCACTTTTAGCTTCGGTTAGTGCTTCTTGTTGATCTTTAGCACACCATACGTTCATTAAGTCATTATAACCTGAACCTTGTAGGCCACCGCGCGGAAACGCTAAATACTTAACGGTAATACCCGCTTCAAGTAAATCATCTAGCTCACGGTGTAATTTACGACAATAACCACAGCTAATGTCGGTAAATACGGTAATGCTATGTTTTTCGTTAGGTGCTTTGTACACTATCATCGAATCTTCGTATTCTTTTAACCCAGCTTGGCGTACGCCGTTTAGTGCTTTTTCGGTTAAATTACTACGATTATTTAAGTCTATAAGTGTCCCTTGCATTAAAAACTGTCCGTCTGGGCTTGCATAAAGCACACCTTGATTAGTGATCAGTTCTTTTAAACCCGCTACTGGGCTTGGGTTTATTTGCTTAACGGTAACACCAAGCGCGGCAAATTTAATAACAATAGGATCATTAGCGTTAGGGGCTACAGCCACATCATTCGCTACGGCACTTAAACTAGTGCATAACATGGCACCTGCTAACATTAATTTTTTCATAATTCTTCTCTATTTTTATAAATACATATCAATTGACCGGCTTAGTGATAATAAATTTCATATTAAGCACGTGGATGATGCTGCGCATGTACCGATTTTAATCGCTCATTTGCAACATGCGTATATATTTGGGTGGTTGATAAATCACTGTGTCCTAACATCATTTGAACCACACGTAAGTCTGCCCCATGATTTAATAAGTGGGTTGCAAATGCATGGCGCAATGTATGCGGTGACAATGACGACTCAATTGATACCAAAATAGCATAGTGCTTCACTCTATGCCAAAAAGTTTGTCGGGTCATGCCAACCCCTCGCTTTGAGGGAAACACAAAGTCGGTGGCGTGTTTAATCATTTGCGCCCGTCCCACCTTTAAAAACTGCTCAAGCCAATACATGGCCTCTTCGCCCAGTGGTACTAAACGCTCTTTATTCCCCTTACCTTTTACAAACACTACAGCTTGGCGCAAATTAATTTGTTCAATCCGCAGCCCTACAAGCTCACTAACCCGCAAACCTGTTGCATATAGTAACTCAAGCATGGCTTTATCGCGCAGCCCCATTGGCTCATCGGTATTGGGAGCGCTCAGTAGCGCCTCTACTTCAGCCTCCGAAAGCGTTTTAGGCAAAGACTGTCCTGCTTTAGGTTGCGCAATATTGAGCATTGGCGAGTCGCTAATTAACTTTTCGCGCACAAAGTACTGATAAAAACGCTTAAGCGCACTAATACTACGCGCAGTACTACGCGGCTTTAAGCCTAGATCAACTCTATGGGCTAAATAGCTTTCAACGTCTAGGCCGGTTACAGTCATTAAATTTTTGCCTTTTAAAAACTGGCAAAACTTATCTAAATCGCTGCGATACGCCGATAGTGTATTTTCACTCACCCCTTGCTCTAAATACAAACAATCTAAAAAGGTTTCTAGGTAATCGTTATTGCTTTTTGGTGCCGTGCTTGGTTCTGAAAAGTCGTCAGCTAGCGTTGTCACTTTTGTGCTCTCATTTTTGTTATAGCCATTGCCTAAGGTATCAATTAAAAACACCTTACGGTAAACTTGAGCTTATCATATCAGGCAATTACACAGTGATAAATACGATGCAAATTGGTTTATTTTTTGGCTCTACTACCTGCTACACCGAAATGGCAGCAGAAAAAATTCGCGACATTATTGGTGCCGATATCGTTACCTTGCATAATATTAAAGACGAACCACTAAAAAATGCAGAGCAATACGATTTCATTATTTTTGGTATTTCAACCTGGGATTTTGGTGAAATACAAGAAGACTGGGAGTCAAAGTGGGACGACATAGCAGACGTAAACTTAAATGGTAAAACCATCGCGTTATTTGGCATGGGTGATCAACAAGGTTACGGCCAGTGGTTTCAAGATGCGCTTGGCATGCTACACGACGAAATAAGTCCGCAAACATTTACCCAGTTAGGTTTTTGGCCAAACGACAATAGTTACGAGTTTGAAGCATCTAAAGCACTCACCGAAGACGGTACACACTTTGTTGGTTTAGCCCTTGATGAAGACAGCCAGTACGAGCTAAGCGACGAGCGTATTGCCACTTGGGTTGAACAGGTAATGACCGAGTACAGCGAAACCCTGTAATACTGTTTATTATTGTTGTACTTGTAAAGCGCAGCCACACTGCGCTTTAATTTTATTGGCTAACTACTCTACTCTTAGCCAATATTGGTTACGATAAAAAAAGCCAATATAACCACGCACTTCTAATTTTTCACCAGCATCTTGAGTCGTTAAGCGCACTGTATAGCTTTTACCGTTATTTGGGTCGAGTATTTGACCGTCTTCCCAACTACCATCACCGCTATCAATCACATTATCAATAATGGTCATGCCTAATATGGGCTGATCTTTTTTATCGCCCGAGCACTGCGAGCACACTGCATTTTGCTTATCTTTATTTAATAATGTTTCAATGGTGCCGCTTAAAACCCCGTTATTTTCAACTATACGGACATACGACTTAGCTTCATTAGTGTCTTCATCAATGGTTTTCCAAAGCCCAACAGGCGTCATACTGGCAAGTACGCTCTGCGTTGTAAAAAATGTAGCGGCTAAGGCGCTTAATAATACTGATTTAGTTCGTTTTTTCATTATAAGTTTCCTGTATACATATAAACTCATCATACCAGCACTGTTTACCACATTACATCTTCAAATAAAATGCTTTGCATAGCGTAATATAATCTTCGCTATAGTTGTTTTCATTATCTTTTATACACAAAGCTGATTCCACAATGCTCTGGTTTATATAGCTAAAGGTCATTAGGCTTCGGCTAATCGCTTTATTTGGCGTCGCCTTTACTTGGCAATGAGTATTTAAAAAAAGCCCGTTTTGAGTAGCAAGTTCAATAAACACCGCAACCTCTGTAGTGGGTAAAATTAAGCTAAAGGTTGAGCCTGAATGACTGAGCTTTTTAAAAGCACTAATTAGCTCAGCAAAACTTAAACCATCTGTATGGCGCGCAATATTACGCGCCTTATTATTACCTTTTAAACTGTGATTAAAATACGGCGGATTGGCTATCACTACATCAAATGGCTGCGCGCTGTTAAAAGTTTGAATGCTTTGCTGGTGCACCTCTATATTTGGCCACGGGCTAGCGGCAATATTTTGCAACGCTTGTTGGTAAGCATTTTTATCAACTTCTACCGCCGTTATAGTTAACTGGGGGCTGCGCTGTTTGCACATAAGCGCCAGCAATCCCGTGCCTGTACCTATATCGAGCAAGCTGTTGGCATTACTTAAATTAGCCCATGCTCCAAGCAAAATACCATCGGTTGATACCTTCATTGCACACTGTTCGTGCGCAACTTTAAATTGTTTAAATGCAAAACCAGACATTTTTTCACCTTTTCATTCACCAAGCAGGCGTAACCGAGTATAATTAGTGCCATTGTCCTTTATTTTTGACACTCTATGCAATTTTCTGAATTTGATCTTGATAACAAGCTACTCGACGCCATTAATAAAATGGGTTACGAAACGCCAACCAGCATTCAACAACAAGCTATTCCTGAAGCACTTCAGGGGCGTGACATTTTAGCATCTGCGCCTACAGGTACAGGTAAAACAGCCGCCTTTTTAATTCCGGCTATTCAATATTTATTGGATTTTCCGCGTCGTGATCCTGGTTTTGCGCGCGTATTAGTAATGACGCCAACTCGTGAGCTAGCTTATCAAATTCATGAACAATGCGAACTACTTGCTAAACGTACTAACCTTAAAATTGGGGTAGTAACAGGCGGTATTAACTATGGTACGCATAAAGAGATTTTTGAAAAAAATAATGATATTTTAATCGCCACCCCAGGGCGTTTAATGGAATATTTAGAAACCGAAAACTTTCATGCTGAACACGTAGAAATGCTTATTATTGATGAAGCCGACCGCATGCTAGACATGGGCTTTAAAAAAGAAATGAGCCGTATTTGTGATGAAGCTAAAAATCGTCGTCAGTGCTTTTTATTCTCAGCAACCCTTGAAGGCGACAGTGTTGAAAGATTTGCTGAAACAACGCTAAACGATCCAGCATTGCTTGAAGCTGAATCGTCACGCAAAGAAAAGGCTAAAATTCACCAGTGGGTACATTTAGCCGACGACTATCATCATAAACTTGAGCTGTTAGTTAATACCCTTAATGGCCCAGACGTAACTAAAGCCATAGTGTTTGTTAAAACCCGTGAGCGTCTTGAAACGCTAATTGGTGAACTAACAACTAACGACGTTAAAGCAGCCTGGTTACGCGGCGAAATGCCGCAAGACAAACGCATGAAAACGATGGAAAACTTCCATAGCGGCAAAACCCGTATATTAGTTGCTACCGATGTAGCGGCGCGCGGTATCGACGTGGCTGATATTAGCCATGTAATAAACTTTGACCTACCACGCACAGCCGATATATACGTACATCGTATTGGCCGTACGGGCCGCGCTGGTAAAAAAGGCATCGCTATTTCACTGGTTGAAGCGCACGATATTGGCATTCTTTATAAAATAGAGCGCTATATTGAGCAAAAACTTAAACGCCGTGTTATTAAAGGATTAGAGCCAAAGCATAAAGAAGCTAAGCCGCCGGCTAAAAAGCGTAAAGATCCGGTTAAAATGAAAGCGAAGAAAAAAGCTAAGGTTAAAAAGAAAAAGTAACTTAAGCGCATACTGTAAGTAGTATTATATTAGCCGACAAAAATGTCGGCTTTTTAATGCCTGCTCCTCCATAACTGCATGGTTTAGGGCTATGTAATCTCTACTTAGTTTTATGTAACAATTGCCCACCTGAATTCCCACTTAATAAAATAGCCTTTATTTTCAGTATATTAAATATGGAACGATAATTGTAACTATCATGGTAACTCTGCCTAATTTGGCTACCCGATTAATTGCAATGTAAGGATATGATTATGAGCCGTTTAAAATTAACTATCGCTTTAGTATCATTTTGTTGTTTGTTTTTATTAGCATGCGCTACAAAAGTGAGTGCCACAACAAATATGGTTGTCGTTAGCAGCCTGGCAACCCAACCTAACTTACAGCAATCGATTACCCACACTTTGCGTACCAACCCCAATTTAGCGCTAAGCGATATTCGCGTACAAGTTAAAAATGGCGAAGTAGATTTATACGGTAAAGCGCAAACAGGTTTTGAGCGTGCGTTGGCACAAAAGTTTTTAGAAAATATGGATGGCGTAAAAATCATTCGTAACAAAATTGATATTATTTAAGTTTTACTTAAATAACTTACATAAAAAATGCCGCTTATTGCAAAATAAGCGGCATTTTTTTCAGTGCTCATATATTCAGTAATCAAGCCCAAGCTTAGTAATAAGCCAAACAGGCTAACTACTTTTTAAGCTATGAGCTCTATTTAGCTCTTTGGCGATTACTCGCTACCTTTGGTTTTGTATTGGCCTTATGAAATTGGCTAAAACCAGTATGGCGCGTTAATGCTGGGCGCCCACCTCGACTACTTCCTTTTGCAGCTCTTTCGTCGCGCCCTTCTTCTGGCACTAAGCAATTTGGCGCTTTACCTATTAGGTTAGCTTTACCCATTTTGCGCAGTGCTTCGCGGATCATTGGCCAGCCCGCAGGATCGTGATAGCGTAAAATTGCTTTATGTAAACGACGCTGGCGCGCACCTTTCGGCACAGGTACTACTTCGGTATTATTTTTAATATTACGCAGTGAGTTCATCTCGGTATGATAAATAGTGGTCGCATTTGCCATTGGAGATGGGTAAAAATTTTGTACCTGATCAAGTTTAAAGTCGTTCGACTTAAGCCACAAAGCCATGTTTACCATGTCTTCGTCTTTAGTACCTGGGTGCGCCGAAATAAAGTATGGGATTAAATACTGTTTTTTACCCGCTTCTTTTGAGTACTTATCAAATAACGCTTTAAACTGATCGTAAGCTCCCATACCTGGCTTCATCATTTTTGATAATGGTCCATCTTCGGTATGCTCTGGCGCTATTTTTAAATATCCACCTACATGGTGAGTAACTAATTCTTTAACGTAACGTGGATCTTGCACGGCTAAATCGTAGCGTACACCCGAGGCGATTAATATTTTTTTAATGCCTTTAACTTCACGGGCTTTTTTATACAGCTCAATTGTTGGCGTATGATCGGTATCCATATGCTTACATATTTCAGGGTATACACACGATAAACGTCGACAGGTACTTTCTGCTTTTTTGCTAGTACAACCCAATTTATACATGTTGGCTGTTGGGCCACCTAAGTCAGAAATAACCCCGGTAAACCCGGGTACTTTATCTCTAATTTGCTCAATTTCTTCAATTATTGATTCTTGCGAACGGCTTTGAATAATCCGCCCTTCATGTTCGGTAATCGAACAGAAACTGCAACCACCAAAACAGCCTCGCATAATATTAACTGACGTTTTAATCATGTCGTAGGCAGGTATTTTTGCATCCCCGTAGCTAGGATGAGGAATACGTTGATACGGCAAACCAAATACGGCGTCCATTTCATGTGTTTCTAGTGGATATGCTGGCGGATTAACCCAAATAGAACGATCGCCGTGGCGCTGAAAAATAGCACGAGCACAACCTGGGTTAGTTTCTTGGTGCACAATACGAGAAGCATGTGCATACAATGGCTTATTCACACTTACTTGCTCAAACGCAGGTAATTTAACGTAGGTTTTTTCCCATGGCTTAGGGCGCGCTGGCTGAATAGTAATAACCTTGGCGGCTTCGGCTTTTAAGTCTATACCTGCTTGTTTAAATTCTGACTTGCTACAGCCAACATCATCTGCGCCATACGGGTTTGGAATTGGATCAATTTTACCTATTTTATCAATAGCGGTAGAGTCACTGCCACGCCAGCCTGGTAAGGGCTCTTTACGAATAACCGCAGTCCCTCGTACATCTTGAATGGTATCGGTACTTTCGCCCGCTGCAATACGATGAGCAACCTCAACCAGTGGGCGCTCCGCATTACCATATATTAAAATATCGGCTTTAGCGTCAAACAAAACACTACGACGCACTTTTTCTTGCCAATAATCGTAATGAGCAACACGGCGTAAACTTGCTTCAATGCCACCTAAAATAAGTGGTACATCTTTATACGCTTCGCGGCAGCGCTGTGAGTAAATGATTACCGCACGATCAGGGCGTTTACCACCAATATTGTCTGGCGTGTAGGCATCATCATGGCGCATGCGTTTTTCAGCTGTATAACGGTTAATCATCGAGTCCATGTTGCCAGCGGTTACACCAAAAAATAAATTGGGTTTACCCAGCGCCATAAACGCTTCTTTAGAGTCCCATTCTGGCTGGGCAATAATACCCACTCTAAAACCTTGCGCCTCAAGTACTCGGCCAATTACTGCCATCCCAAAACTAGGATGATCTACATAAGCATCGCCACTAATAATAATTATATCGCAGCTATCCCAGCCAAGTGCATCCATTTCTTCGCGTGTAGTAGGTAAAAATGGTGCTGTGCCATAACACTCTGCCCAATACTTTGGGTATGAGAATAAGGCGCGCTTAGCTTTAAGTGTGCTCATAAAGTTGACCGTTTAATAACAAAAGGCGCAAATTATACCCTATACCAACCTACCTTGATAGAGCACTACTTTGCTGTGCCGCGCGGTTTTAAAGTGAAGTTTCGTTATTTTTTAATACTTATACACCTAAATTAACTATTACTTTTTATAGGTTGTGGCTAAGTATCTAGCTCAATTAAAAAATAGTTGCTATAAAATTAACCTCGAAAGTTAAGCACACCCGAGTTAATATGCTAAATTAATAATAAGTTATGAGTTTGTAACCTAATTTATCTGAGGTTTTTTTATTAAAATATTAAAAATGTTAGTGCAGCTTTTATTAGTTTTACTCTTACTTTTTATCGTTATTGGCCTATTACTACCCCAGAGCTATAACGTAACAAAGAGTATTAATATTAATGCCAATACGCACATAGTAAAACCCTTAATCACTGACTTTTCGCAGTGGCATAAATGGTCGCCTTGGAAGAAGCTGGATCCCTCTGTAGAATTTTCCTTAGGTGAGCCAAGCACAGGGGTTGGTGCTCATCAATCATGGCAAAGTAAATGGGGCGCAGGTGAAATGACCACCACAGCGTTAAGTGCAAACAAAATGGTGTTGAATATTTTATTTGCTCAAGAACACATTATTGCCGCTAATGTAATATTTACGCAAAATGCAAAAACGGTCACGGTTACTTTTCAAATTACGGGGCAAGCCACGCTACCTTTAGTTTCTGGGTATGTGGCTGTGCTTAGTGAGCACATTTTAAGTAACGCAGTATCACTGGGGCTCAATAATTTAAAAACAGTAGCGCAGCTAAGTGATGCACAAACAATAATGGAAAATCATGGCAGTCAAAACCGCACAAGCAAGAATTAATCTCGCTAATACCATAGAGTCGTTACTGGGTTATCCTATTATTAAAGTAGGCAATAATGAGGCATCCCATAATAATGAGCAAAGTTATGGCCCCCAAGGCAAGGTTAAACCGCTATATCGCATTAATAGCGACAATACCGTTTTAGCTAGAGCACAAAAAAGACAAGACTTACTGCTCATTAAACAACAGCAAAATATAGAAACAATTTTAGCTATGGCAATGGATTTTTGTCCTGACGTAGCCAGTAGTAAACAACCCGATGCCGATTGGGTAGAACACTTTGTAGCACTATGTGGTGATACCTCAAATCAATCTATGCAGTCACTTTGGGCAAAAATACTCACCGGTGAAACGCTTAACCCGGGGACTTTCTCAATAAAAAGTTTGCAAACACTTAAGCATATGACCCAGCGCGAAGCTGACTCTCTACAAAAGTGTGTATCCCTCTCTGGTTATAATGAAAAAGACGATAGCCACTTTATTTTACTAGGGTTTTATAAAAAACCATCACTATTTGATTTGTTACGTAAGGGCAATAAAGTATCTTTAAATCTAGGAAAAACAGGGATTAGCTTTCCTGATATATTAACTTTAATGGATTTAAATTTACTATATCGAAAAGAGATTGAGTCTGCGGTACTAAAAACTGGGCAAGAACTTACGTTATCGTTTTTATCACAAAAAGTAACGTTAAAAGCAAAAAATAGCGATTTAGTATTGAGTTATTATAAGTTTACGCAAACAGGTGATGAGCTATCTAAACTCATTAACTACCCGGTAAATAAAGTGTATAAGCAGTTACTTAATAGTGCACTTGAGAGTGAATTTGAACTAGCGTGGCATACTACTAAGTAGCAAAACCACGCTATATACTATTAATTAGCAGTGTAATTAAAAGTGTACTTGAATGCCCGCAAATGGACCCGATGCATCAATATTAGTGTTAATATCATCAACATCGTCTAGCTCTAATGTCATTGAGCGGTAACCTGCTTTAACAGCAACATCTATTGCTAGGTTATCAATAAATTCCCATGCAATACCCATTTGGTAATCTTGAACTTTGCTATCGTCAATTGCTACAAAGCTGCCCTCAAAAAACACGCTTAAACCGGTAAAAGGTAAGCCTGCTTCAGCGCGGCCGTAAACCAATGGTACAAAGCCTGAAAACTCAACAGTTTCAGTATAATCAGCGCCACCTTGTTGCGTAGTACCTTTAACTAAAATCTCACCATCAAACTGCTTAGCGTTAACACCCAAATCGATAGAGATTAAGTCGTTATCAAAGATTTCGTAATAAAATGTGTAATCAATGTGAGTTAAGTCACTTACTGAATTAACCGTAGTACCTACAACGTAATCTGAACCATTAAAAGAAAATGTTTTATCCAGACGTGTAGAGCCGGTAAGCTCAAGCTCTGTGTATCTTAATTTAATATTAGGTACTAATGGCACTGGATGCTCAAGTGCAGCGTAGTAGCTTACGAAGGTTTCATCGTCAAAATTAAAATCTTGTGGTGCATTTCCTTTATAAGAAAAGCTTCCTTCGTTATCCGCTTTCCAGCCATCAACACCTACATACAAGCCTAATAAGGTATCAGCTTGCGCTGCAGGCGCTAAACATGCCATTGAAAGGGCTGCTGCTAAACAATACTTTTTCATTTTCTATCCTTGGGTCAATAATTCGCTAAGTTCAATAAGAGCCGCATTGGCTCTAGAAATATAATTTGCCATAACCAGTGAATGGTTTGCTACATAACCAAAACCATTCCCATTTAATATCATTGGGCTCCATACTGTTTCTTGAGTTGCCTCAAGCTCTCGTATAATTTGCTGCACACTTACGCGTGCATTCTTTTTCTCAAGTACATCGGCAAAGTCATATTCTACCGCTTGTAAGAAATGCAATAAAGCCCAAGTAGCACCGCGCGACTCATAAAATACATCATCAATGTCTAACCATGGCGTTTTTGCTTGCTGTTGTAATGGAGAAAAAGTGGCTTGTGTATTTGATGTATTACCCGCTAAATCAGTGTTTACTTTATCTTGGCCTACACTAGCGCTTAAACGCTGACTCAAGCTACCTAAACGCTTTTCAGCTTCTTTTAGCCAGCTACGCAAGTTATCGGCGCGAGCATAGAATTGACTGTCACGCTCATGGTCATTCGCTATTTGAGTACGATATACCAATAAGTAATCAATGCCTTTTTGGTACTCACCTTCAGCGCTTGGCCACGCCCACGCTTCAGAGCTAATATTAAACTGCGGCTGTGCTTTTTTTAGAGCTTCGTGTTCAGTTGATTGCGATTGCGAACGGCTAAAATCTTTACGCATAGAAAGGGCTAAATCACGCACCATTTCGAGTGCGCCATATTCCCACGCAGGCATATCGTCCATTATTATACTTGGCGGCAAAACATCATTTGATAAATAACCGCCTGGCTTTTCGAGTAACGTACTTGCTACCGTTATTAATGTTGATGTTGTTGTATAACCAATAACAAATTGCTCATTACGTTGCTGCGCTTGCTGCTTTGCTTTTTCTACCACATTAAAACGAGCAGGCTCCGTACTCCAATAAACAGCTATTGCGTAAAAAATAATTAGTAATATAGCTAATGCAGCAACTATTTTCCCTTTATGTTGTGACATTGATCCTCCTAATGATGAGTATGTTGTTTTGATGCTTGTGATTGTTCTGCTTGTGATGCAAGCGATACCACCTGAGCATTGGTAAATACACGGTTGCCATCACTAAAATATAGTGTGAGTTTGCGTTGTTGGCCTACTTTTAACGGTTCTTGTGGTTCAAAAATCATTAAATGATAGCCACCAGGCTTAAAATCGATTTGTTGATGGGCGTTAATTGTTAACGATTCAACTTTTTGCATTTTCATCATGCCATCTACGTGCGAGTGCTCATGAATTTCAACGCGACCTAAGCCATCAATAGTTGCTTTAGTCAACGTAGCCACAGTATCACTATGATTTATAATACTTAAATAACCTACACTTGAAGTTGTGGCAGGTAAAAACTCCCTTACTTGTGCATTACTAACCTTAATAATAGCAACATCCACATCGTGATTATGCCCTGAATGTGCCATCGATGATGATGAAAAAAGACTTAAAACCGACACCAAAACAATTGAAATACACTGTTTAATCACCACTCTAATCCTTGTTAAAACATAATGCTAAGTATCAAATTTAACATAGTTCAGTTGCAATAGTCAGTTAATTTGGAGTTAAGATGCTACTTTTTTGTTATCAGCTACTAACCAGCAAAGTACCGCAATAAATAGTAACGGCCAAGCAATCATCAGCGATCCAAATAAAAATGCCAATACAGTTCCGACTAATGCAACTGCTGCTGCGCCAACTAATCCTATCGTTATTAGTACTGCAACAGCTACAAAAATAATAATAGCCGCTAAAGCTCCTATTAGCTCAAGCCCAGTCCAACTTGTATCTGCAATCCAAAGCGGTAATTGCCAAGTATCAAAGTGCACCGCAGAGACAACATCAGTAAAAAATAGTAAATAAACAATTATACATACGGCTAACGCTTTCATTTAGCTCTCCTTAATTCAATCTAAATGTAAATTAGCTTAAATTGCTTTTTCTTCTAGGCAGCAATGCGCAATAAAATAACCTAGTGCAATTGCAAACGGAAAACTCAAAAATAATAAAATAGTGACAAGTCGTGTTGACCACACAGGTAAATCTAATCACTGCGCTAAACCACTGCACACACCAGATATTTTTTTATCAAGTGGATCTTTGTACCAACCACGTTTGCAGTTAAAACTATTCATAATTATCTCCTTAAGCACTCTGTTTTAAGTTAGTTTTTAAATCAGCTTTTAAGCGAGCTAATTCTGCATCTACTTGTTCGTTTTTCACCAAAGCGTCTATTTGTGCAGCTATAGTATTTTCTGAATCAGTAAGCTCGTACGCTTCTACCTGTGCTTCAATACCTTCTACGCGCTGCTCTACTTTCTCAAATCGAGAGAGTGCATGTGCAACTTTTTCACTTTGTAATTGGCTATTTATTTGCCCCCTTGCAGCCACTATATTGTGCCGCTGTACTAACTGTGTTTGCTTGGCTTTAGCCTCGGCTATTCTTTGTTGCAAACGCTGACAATCCGCTGTCATTTTAGTTATTGATTGCAGCAGCGTTTCTAGTTGCAGCTGCTTTGCTACAACTGTATTACTAATGGTTTGTTTTTCAAGCAAAGCTGATTTTGCTAAATCATCTCGACCTCTCTCTATTGCTAGCTCAGCTTTATCCTGCCAATATACTAAATTGTTATTTTTATTTTCAATTTGACGTTTAAGTGTTTTTTCTTCGCACAACAAAGCCGCTGTCGTAATGCGACACTCAGTAAGTGCATCTTGCATCTCGCTGAGCATTAAATTAAGTAATTTTTCTGGATCTTCTGCCTTGTCTAATATCGACACTATATTTGCTTGAACAATATCGGTTACGTGATTAAATATTCCCATGAGATTCTCCTGTTAACTTTTTAAGTGATTACACAAATTAGATTCCAAGAGTTATGCCAAGTAATAATATAAACAGTAAAACACATTAAATTCAGAAACTTAAACTTATAATTTATAAATTAAAGTTACTTTTAACTGAATATGATTAAGTGTAATTAGCCAATAAACTGTGAGCGTCTAGCGAACTACACCTATGTTTTAAAATTCCAGGGTAACAAGCTGTCGATATCGGGCTCAGGCTGGCAC
>NZ_JBEOOB010000050.1:0-17708 GCF_040308685.1 Pseudoalteromonas sp. 20-MNA-CIBAN-0454
AGCGAAACTAATTACGGATTATTCACGATCATTTAGATCGGTCAACCGATCAATTAACCTTAACTGATCGGCATTAACCGTGACGCTGACTTTTTAGCTCACAGCGGTAAGCGTATTGGTGGAAACGATTTAGACATAGCTTTAAGTTACTATGGCTTGATGCCGCTTTTAGGCTTAGGCAGTACGTTTAAATCAGGGCTACCTTTGCCTAATCAAGCTTTTTGGCAAGCCTGTAAAATTAACGATGTAAACTTACAAAGCCAATTTTATAGTGCTAACCATCATAGAGAACTTAGCGCACAATTGCGTGATGTAAGCGCGCCAGAGCTATTTAAACGATTAATACATTTGCAGCAAAATAGGCAAGGGCATCAATTAGTACAACAAGCTGAGGCTGCTAAAATAGCATTAACTTCAGCCACTAATTATAACTGCGATCTTAGCTTTTTAGATGCGTCATTAAGTAAAGATGTTTCAGTCAGTGATTTAGCATTAGCGGTAGATGATAGCATTAGCCAAATAGTCACTTTAGCGAAGCAAGCTATAAATGATGCAGATACTACGCCCGATGTTATTTATTTAACCGGTGGTAGTGCACAGTCGCCTCTTATTAAAGCGGCGCTTAGCCAACATTTAGGCGATATTAAAATGGTTAACGGCGATCACTTTGGTAGTGTAACCGCCGGCTTAACTAAATGGGCTAGCATGCTTTACAGCTAAGCCATTAAATATTAAATATCTATTTGTCGGGTTGCTAAATACTTTTCGTAATCTGGCAAGGTGCGCTCAAGCTCAACATTCATTAATGGCGAGCTTAGGAGCATGTCAGCACTTACTTCATTACAGGCTACTGGTATGTTCCACACTGCCGCTAAGCGTAGTAGTGCTTTTACATCTGGGTCGTGGGGTTGCGATGCCAGCGGGTCCCAAAAAAACACCAGCATATGTATTTCATGCTCAGCAATTTTAGCCCCTAATTGCTGATCGCCACCCATTGGGCCGCTAAGCAATTGAATTACATCTAGCCCTGTGGTTTTATTGATTAAATGCCCTGTGGTGCCTGTGGCATATAATGTATGCTCGCTCAGTGCGTTTAGGTGTTTTATACACCATAATTTTAAAGCCGCTTTTTTACCATCGTGCGCTACTAGTGCAATATTTTTTTTAGCCGGTAGCGATTGTATTTTTTGGTCCATAAAAAATTCTTTTTATTGTTAAAGTAATAAGTTAATAGCAAGGGCAATGAAAACAATGCCGGTGATCCTATCTATCCAAGTTTGGCTATTTGGGTTATCTCTAAAAAAGCGCGCAATTTTATCGCCAAAATAAATATAAGCGCAATCAATCGGAAAAGCAAAAAGCGGATACAGCAAACCAAAAAAGGCGAGCTGAAAAGTAGCCGAAGAAAGTGCTGGATCAACAAATTGTGGAATAAACGCGATAAAAAATAATGCCACTTTAGGGTTAAGTACTTCGGTCATCATAGCTTGAAACATTACATTTTTACTTTTCTTCGTAGTTATATGTGGTTTGTCTGATTGCTCAATAGGCTCTTTTATAAAAGTGCTTTTAAGCATCATTATCCCTAAGTAGCACAAATAAGCAGCGCCTGCATATTGCACTGCACTATAAGCTACCTCAGAGGCTTTAAGTATGGCGGTTAAGCCAACAACAGCAAAAAATGTATGTACTACTCCACCGAGAGCAAAACCAAACGCACTTTGCATTCCTGCCGTACGGCCATTAGCAAAGGTTTGTGCCATTAAAAAGGCATTAGAAGGCCCTGGGGCCACCGCAATTAAAAAGCTAGCCAGTAAAAAAGAAACTAAAAAATCAGGGTTTATCATGATCAGCCTTGAGTTGGGTGTAAAGCATGTCCTTTTTTACTTATTAAAATAAGCCAAAGAGGAAGTAACAATAGTAAATGAAAGGCTATTAGCCATGGTGTAGTTAACCCTAAAAACTGTGTTGCAAACACTAATATACTCGCACCACTCATTTGCATTGCGCCAAGTAGCGCTGAAGCGGTTCCGGCTTGTTTTGCAAAGCGAGAAAGTGCCATACCAGCTGCTGAGCCTAAACTTAAAGCAAAACCAAGTGCAGCAATAAGCATAGGTAACATAAGTGCCAGCGCGGTTTGTATGGTGCTAAGCGCAAGCATTAATAACCCCGAAAAAATCAATAAACCAACCCCAAGACGCAAAGCACGCTGGCTATTATTTTTAATATACATAGGCGCTATAAAACTCGCCACAATGCTACATACCGCATTGAGTGTAAACCAAAAAGTAAAGTCAGCAACTGTACCGCCTAAGTGAGTAATTAACCAACCCGGCGCAAGTGTTACGTACACCAGTATTGCCGACATTGCGACCATACAAAGTAAGCTATTAAATAAAAATATAGGAGTGCTAATAATGGGCATAAAACGGCGTAAATCTAAAATATGGCCTTGATAGTAGCTGTCTGCTGGGCGTGTTTCTTTAAAAAATAATAAGGTTATAACTAAGCCAAAAATGGCAAAAAAAGTTAAAAATAAAAAATTCATCCGCCAGCCAAACTGCACGGTTAACCATGCCCCTAAAATGGGCGCTAATGCTGGAATAAAACAAATAATACCATTTAAATAAGTGATCATTTGCCCACTTCGCTGTGCACCGTATTTATCACGTACTATGGCAAAAGCAACCACAAAAGTGGCACATGCTCCTAATCCTTGTAAAGCACGCGCGAGCAGCAATATATTAAATGAAGGAGCGTAATAGGCTAACAAGGCAGAGCCCGCATACAGGCTAATACCAATGACAGCGACCGGTTTACGACCAAACTTATCGGCAAGGGGGCCTGCAATTAATTGCCCTAAGCCTACAGTGAGCATAAAAATAGCAACACTTTGTTGTACTTGCTGCTCTGAAACAGCAAATTGCTCAGCAATAGTTGGAAATGCAGGTAGGTAAATATCAATAGCCATAGGGCAAAAAATAACGAGTAACGCTAATATAAGTAATAAAGTTAAGTTTGGTTTAGCGGGCTGTGTTTGCATTAGTTCTCCTTTTGTCGCGTATTTTAGGGGGGGACTAATAAAAAAGAAAGGGCTTATGACCCTTAGTATCGTCGACATTGATATTTTTTAATTTAAATAACATGAACTCTGGGTAATAAATCTATCTCAAGCAGATATTTTCAGCGCTAACTGCGCTGAATTTACTTGCAATAGATCAGCAGTTGACGCGTAAATTCGCCTTATTGTCACTGAAAATCACTGGTTAGAAAAAATAAATTTAAATATAACTATGATTCAATACGTTAGTAAATCTCTTCACCAAAGTTAAGGTTAAATAGCTAAAAGGGACTTTTAAAGACACTACCTCAAACTGGTCTGATGTGTTACTTTTGCAAAAGAATAAACGATGGAAAATAATAATGAGCAATAAATCTTCAGTTTTAACAGCATGGCGCATTGTTAAAAAGCTACCCTTTGGGCACTGGCTATTTACTAAAATAGTCTGTTTTAAAGCGCCATACTTTGGCTCGATGAAGCCTTACATACTTAATTTAAAAGCAGGGTATTGTAGTGCGCGGGTTAAAAACCGGCGTAGGGTTCATAATCACATAGGTACAATTCATGCAATAGCGCAGTGTAATTTGGCCGAGTTATGTGCTGGAGTGATGGTGGATGCCACGGTACCGGTTAAAACTCACCGTTGGATCCCAAAAGGTATGACGGTACAGTATTTAGCTAAAGTAGATACCGATGTAACCGCTATTGCAGAGATTGATTTACCGCACCAGTGGCTAGATAAAGAAGACTTAGTGGTGCCAGTAAAATTATATAATACCCGCAATGAACTAGTATTCACTGCAGATATTACTATGTACATTACAGCTAAAAAGTAACTAGCTTTTATTAGGGGCTTGTTTATTTACGAATGACAAGCCGATATCGTCCTCGTTAATTAATGGTTTTACATCGCTCACCGGCTTTGACTCATCATTAATGAGTGTTAAGTTTTCTTTTTCAAAGCGCTGTTTTAAATTACCTTCAATAATTGCACCAGCTTCTATACTAAGCGTATCGTGAAAAATATCACCATGCACATGAGCGTTATTTTTAATGTTAACTTCACTGGCATTTAATGAACCAATTATTTTGCCCTTAACAATCACGCTTGTCGCTTCAACAATACCCTCAACTACGCCTGTAGTGCCAATTACTAAATGAGTAGCTTTAATGTCGCCATCAATGCGGCCATCAAGTTGCACTTCACCTTGGCTTATTATTGACCCGGTAAGGCGCATATCTTCTGAAATAATAGAAGGAGCGTGATTAACGCGTTTTAATGAAGCGTTATTTGTTACTTGCTTTTTTTTACCAAACACGAGAGAGCGCCTTTGTTATTTTAAGAGGATTGACATGCTTGCCATCAATAAGCACTTCATAATGTAAGTGAGTGCTGGTACTTCTGCCGGTGCTGCCCATTAAGCCTATTACATCGTGCTTAGTGACTGCTTGGCCTTTTTTTACTTTAACTTTATTTAAATGACCAAAGCGAGTGACTAAGCCATTTTTATGTTCAAGTTCTATAAAGTTACCATAACCGCCATTGCGCCCAGCGCGCAGTACAGTACCGTCGGCAGGAGCAAATATTTCAGTTTTATGCCAGCCGGCTAAATCAACGCCCTTATGAAAGGCGCGGCGACTGTTCATTGGATCTTTTCGCAATCCAAAGTTGCTAGAAATATAATACTTTGCAGCTGGCAGCGGTAAGGTATTAGGCAGTTCATTTAAAAAGTTTTCTAAATTATTTAGTAGTAATAATTTATCGGCAATAGCTAAAAATGTGCCAGGAATTTTTGCTTCATCGAATACATCTAACGGACCACCTTGAGCGGTTGTTTGCTCGCTTAATGCTAAATGTTGCGCTAATGCAGACTCTAGCCCTGCACCTTTAAGCATGGCTAAAATGGCGTTATGACGTTGGGTAATTTGACTTTCAAGCGATAAAAAATTTTGCTCGTAGTATTGATTTAGCTGTGCATAGCGAGCAGCGAATGTACTAGGGAGCGTATTTTGCACCTGTTTACTTTGAGCGCTGTCATCGACTAAAGGTTCATGAAACTCGCTTTGCTCTTCTTCAATAGGAGATTCAAGTTCGTCACCCAGCTTTATAACATCTTTACTAAGAGAAGCAGGAAGAGATTCGATCATGCTTTGGAGTAAAGCTTGTTTTTGTTCAAGCTCAGCTAATTGTGCTATTTGTTCGTCATGGCGTGTTTTTTGCTCGCTGACTTGCTGTTGCCATTGTTTTTGCTCATCGAGTTGAGTTTGCTCAATATCTGATATTTTTGTAGTTTGTGAGTAAACCCGAAAGCTCGAAATACTTACCCAACTAAGAGTAACTAATACAAGTAATACGATAAAAACTTGCAGCCAAGGCGCCAAAACTACATGCTTAACTTCACCATTTTGGCGAATAAGTAGTTGACGAGAGGGAAAAAACTGTTCAAAAAAAGACTTTATAAATATAGGCATGACACATAAATACTGGCTATTAACCAAGCTAAGATAGCAATTTGAGTTTAAAAAGCTAGAAAAAAATTGTAACTATGACTGAATTAATAAAAAAGGACGGCAATAAATGCCATCCTTTTTAACAAAACAATTTATTCTTTAAATTATTTTGCAGCGAGTACAGTACTCTCCACACAGCCAAAACCAATGCGTGCGTAACCTTCTTTTTCACACCAGCCACGCATAATAACGTTATCGCCGTCTTCTAAAAAGCTACGTTGTTGGCCATTGCTCAGCGTGATTTTTTCTTTACCACCACGAGAAAGCTCAAGTAACGAACCCGCTTCTTCATGGGTTGGGCCAGATTGCGTACCCGAGCCCAGCATATCACCTGGCATAAAGTTACAACCATTCACAGTATGGTGCGTTACCATTTGCGCAACTGTCCAGTATGAGTGCTTAAAGCTTGAGGTTGATACACGCGTTGGTGTATGACCTTCATCACGCATTTGCTGAGTTTGAATTTTTACATCCATTTGAATATCAAACGCGCCTTGTTCACGGTTCGCTTTAGATTCTAAATAATCCAATGGTTGTGGATCGTTTTCATCTCGTGTCCAGCTTGTTCTAAATGGTGCTAGCGCTTCAGTTGTCACTATCCAAGGAGATACCGTTGATGCAAAGTTTTTAGCTAAAAACGGCCCTAACGGCTGATATTCCCACGCTTGTAAATCACGTGCTGACCAATCGTTAAATACACAAAAGCCAAATACATGGTTTTCAGCATTTTCAATCGCTATAGCATCACCTAACGCGTTACCTTTACCTAAGTAAATACCTACTTCTAGTTCATAATCAAGGCGTTTACACGGGCCAAACGATGGTACTTCAGCATCTGGCGCTTTGGTTTGGCCATTAGGGCGATGAAATTGTTGGCCCGATACACCAATAGATGATGAGCGACCATGATAACCAATAGGTACCCATTTATAGTTAGGTAGTAGTGGGTTGTCTGGGCGAAACAAGCTACCCACAGCAGTTGCATGGTAAATAGAGGTGTAAAAGTCGGTGTAATCACCAATGCGACACGGCAATGCAAACTCAATATCAGCCTGTGCAATAAGCGCTTCGCTTAATTTAGCCTGATGCTCAGAGCCTTCACGCAGCGCTTTAGATAATGCTAAACGCAGTGCTGACCAATATTGCTGCCCAAGGCTCATAAATTCATTTAATGTTGTGTTACTTGCAGCAGCAATGGCTGTTTGCGCATCACCACTAAAAATAGCGAGTTCATTTAGTTTTGCTAAATCGATAACCTGATCGCCAATAGCGACAGCGCCACGAAAAGCTTCGTTGCTATTTTTACGACGAACTTCAGCAAAAGGTAGATTTTGAATAGGGAAGTCGCAATCTGCAACGTTTGCAGAGGCTACCCAGCTTGTTAAATTTATATCATGGGTTTCGTTAATTAAACTCATTACATTTCCTTTGGTTTAGTTGGTCGTGCTAATCAGTATAAATATCAATTTATTAAATAAGCATATAAAGATTAAAAACATCTATTATTAACAGCTTATATGGTGATGAATAGCACGATTTAAACAGACAGAGTAGAATTGTTACTCAATATCAGCGTAAAACGACAAAAAGCAGCGAGTTACGCTGCTTTTAAAATATAAATGCTAACTACTTATAAAACGCCACGGCGCTCTTGGTCGCGTTCAATTGATTCAAATAGTGCTTGGAAGTTACCTTCACCAAAGCCACCATCGTCAACTCGCTGAATCATTTCAATAAAAATAGGACCAAATAGGTTTTTAGAGAAAATTTGTAGTAAGTAACAGTTTTCACTTTGGCTATCTACTAGAATTTGATGCTCACGAATTTTTTCTTTGTCTTCAGCAACCCAAGGTACACGGTCAAAAATAGTATCGTAGTACTCAGGAATAATATCTAAAGTTGCAATAGTCGATTTATCAAGCTTATCAAGTGAGCTTACTAAGTCGTCAGTTAAAAATGCTAAATGCTGTACGCCAGGGCCATTGTATTCACCAAGGTATTCATCGATTTGGTTATTATCGTTGCCTTTACCTTCGTTAATAGGAATAGAGAAAGTGCCACAAGGCGATTTAAGCGCATACGAAATTAACGCTGTTTTTTGGCCTTTAATGTCGAAGTAGCGAACTTCTGTAAAACCAAATACATCTTTATAAAAGTTAGCCCATTTTTCCATGGTGCCTTTATAAACATTATTAGTTAAATGGTCGATGCGAATAAAGCCTTTATCGTCAACCACGTTTTGCTCGGCTAGATCTTCAAAGTCTTGTGCGTAAATAGAGCCTTTTTCGCCAAATTGCTCAATAAAGTAAATTAAGCTGTCGCCAATGCCATAAATTGCAGGGTAAGGTAAATCTTTATTTGCCGAGTCGGTTGC
Organism: Pseudoalteromonas sp. 20-MNA-CIBAN-0454; assembly: GCF_040308685.1. Taxonomy (NCBI): domain Bacteria; kingdom Pseudomonadati; phylum Pseudomonadota; class Gammaproteobacteria; order Alteromonadales; family Pseudoalteromonadaceae; genus Pseudoalteromonas; species Pseudoalteromonas sp. 20-MNA-CIBAN-0454. Next base: position 7,947 of record NZ_JBEOOB010000050.1, read on the forward strand.
TGGTTTTGCACCGCGCTCTACCGCTGCTTCAAATGCTTTTTGTGCATTCTCTACTCGCCAACCCATAGAGCAAATAGCCGGGCCATGATCTTTAGCAAACTGTGCCGAAAAGCCATCACGCTCGTTATTTAATAAAAAATGAATATCGTTTTGATTGTAATAAACAATGTCTTTACCTTTGAATTTTTTTAGCTTTGAAAAGCCAAAGTCGGTAAATACTTTATCCATGTAATCTGCATCAGGTGTCGCATACTCGGTAAATTCGATACCAACTAAACCTAAAGGGTTATTTACTTCACTCATTATCATTACTCCCGCAATTAAGCACTGCGATTATTTGTTGTCGTATTGCTGTAGATGATTAACTAAATTTGTACTTTGGGGAAGAGGGCGTTGTTATTTAGTAAACAGCGCGTGTGTAAATTTTATAGGACGGTTAGCAGTAAGTTACATTTTTGCTGAGTGCTTTAAATACGCGTATGTATGAAAACGTTTGAATAAGTGCGGTATTTTAAGTTTTAGCTATTGATTTTGTTGTGGTTTATTTTTTATAAAGAGATTTAAGCTAACTTAAATCTCTTTTTTTACTCTAGTAAAAACAAGGTTTTTTGTATTTAATTGTTTACGGTTTGCTATTGTTAAAGAACTTGCTACGTTGCTCTAACCATAAATTAGGTTTTATTGCGGGTGCAAGTTGGTAATGGCGTTCAACACTTTGATTGAGCTCTCGGGTTGTTTGCTTAAAAGTCAGCTTTTGTTGCGCGTTACCCATACTTTTTATTTCACTGCGAGTCATTGCGCGACCAGCATAAAGCAGTGCGTTTAAATAACCCGGTTCGGTTTCGTAGTTATTATCAGTTAATAATAATACGGCTTGATCGAGTGCCCAGCGTTTATCTATTTCACCGTCTCTTTTAACACCCGCAAATTCACCATCAATATACACTTCAAATACGCCATTGCTTGGTGCGGTATAAAATACAAAAGCTATACGGTGCCAGGTATCAGGCTCAGATGTGCCAAAATAACCACTGTCGCTGGTTGATGCACCTAACCCACCAATAGGATTAATAAATATGTCGGCGTCGTTATTCAAATCATTTGTTGCATCGGTTTGAACTAGTGCTCTGTATATTTCTTTTGCTGCAAAAGGCCAATAAATGTCCATCACTAAAGTGTAGTCAGACACCATTCCTTGGTTTGCAAAATCCCCATTTGGCGCGGTATTTAACTCAATCTTTAGCCCTTCGTTAGGAGAGTGATCGGTAAATGCCATTACAGTTGATGCGCCATCAGCTAAATCACTAATATTAAATGCGCTAGTACTAGCAAAGGTGGTCTTTTTAGGACCCCAGCCTTTATTGTCAGGATCGAAGTAACTAAGAATTGATGGGCCTAAGTCGGCTTTAAGCGGATCGCTAACATCATCAAAGTTCCAAATAGTGATATTAGCAATGTCTTGGCAGGCATTGAGTGGCGTATTTGTATCAATATGCAAGCATTGAGTGGTTCTATGACGTGCGTATTGATCCAGAAGCCACCAAGCTTCGGCTATCGGTGCTACATCATTAAAAGTAACCCCATTAAAAAATAAATCAGGATTAAGAGCTGCCCCTTTAAAAAGTGCGACACTGTAGTTATTTGATGCTTGAATATTTTCAGGCGCTAATAAAAACCAATCAGGTTGATTGGCTAACATAGCATTTAAATCATTGCCGCTAACCGTGACTTTATATAAAGAGTTAAAGCCTGGGGTGTTAGATGGCTGCCTTTCTACGTAGTAAGCTTTATGAAAGTCCTCTTGTGTTAGGGCGCCAGGGGTCCAACGTTTTTGCACTAACTCAGGGTTGAGTAAAGCTGCTGAAATAGTGCTGCTTGAATGCTGAGCGGCTGCAGCGGTGACTGCTGCTAATTGCATTGCATTTAAGTAGTTTTCTGATATTGCAATTTCAGTTTGTGCATCGGGAGCATAACGGCCCATAATTGTGTCGATGGCTTGTTGTGTGGTTGTGTCTCGCTCAGTAATGGTGTCGGTTTTTACTGTTTTGTAGTCAACATTTTTGAGCGTTTTATTACTAGTGTCGAACGTTAAGTTTAAGTCGGTTATGCCCTTAGCGTAAAAGTTAGGCTGAATAACAATAGCGCCATTATCAAGGGTATTAAAGCTCTCACCGCCATGGGTATGACCGCCTAAAACCAAATCAATACCACTCACACTTTGTGCGATTTTAGTATCAAGGCCTTCACCTAAATGACTTAACATCAGCATATAATCTACTTCATCACTGTACTGACTAACAATATTTTGTGCTATTTGTTGCCATTGCCAGCTCATTTTAAATTGTTTGATAAAATCAGGAATAGGGTCATCTTGTAGTGGTCTATCTAGCTCGTTCCACGGGACCGATGTCATACCAAATACGCCGAGTGTAATGCAGCCTACTTGTACTTTAGCAAAACCTACTGCTGCAAAATCTTGTGTTTGTTCGCCTTCGTAGCGTGTATTACTGGCAAGTACAATGGCATTATCATCCTTTGAGAAGCCTAATAATTTTTCAGGCCCCCAAGCATAGTCATGGTTACCTATTACACGAAGATCGAACTTCATTGCTTTTACGGCTTCATCGGTCGCTAAACCTTGTGATATTTGCTCAGCTACAGTGCCTTTTTCGTAATCATCTCCACCATCGGTAAATAAAGTATGAGGTGATTCGCTCAAAGCCTTTTTATGATATGCCTTAATTCGGCTAAAAAATTGCTCTTGATAACCAAATCGAGCATGTAAGTCGGCAATATGTACAAAGCGAATAGATTGCTCAGTGCTGTTTTCATCACAGGTAGGGCCTATACTGGCAGTGCGTTCTTTACGCTGCATTTTTATGGCATATGTGCCTAACTGATTAATTTGAGCTGTAACAAAACCATTTAAAACACGAGAGTTCTCTATAGTCTCCCAAGTTGTAGCGTTTAAACGGGCAATATAAAGTTGGCCGCCTAATGCGTAATCGTCAGGGATTTTTAAGGAAATTGTAAAAGGATTACTTAGTGAAAGCCCTGCGGGAGTTAAGCTATGTAGATTAGAAATAATATTTTGATTCTGCGACGTTTCGTCTTGCTCAATACTAATATAAGTAAGCTCTGTATCAGAGTTAACACTATTGGCAGGAATTTCAATTTTAAAGTTATCGTTAATAGTGGCAGATAAACCTGCACCAGTAATAAGTAATACGTTAGCTTGGGGAGTGGAAGGGTTATTAGGATTAGGAGTGACTTGATCGCCAGCACCACCACAAGCAGATAAAAAACTAATGAAAAAAACAACTAAAATTACTTTATATAAAGTGAACAATTGCATCTACCCGCTATCCCTAAAAATCTAATCAGTAATCAATTGGCTATATAATACCAGTTAACAACTAAGCAATAAAAGATTATCAAGAGGAAACTTCCCCATACTGCTATGGGGAAGTAATTAAAAGTTGGGTAATAGGTATTTAATTAACAAATATTTTAATTAAATACTTTAACTATTAGGCTTCCTCGCTTAGTCCCTGTCTTTCCCACACTTTAGATTTAAAGGTCATTAGTACTAAAATAACACCAACACCAATACTAAATAATGCTATTTGTAGGTATAAGTTAGGTATTTCATCAACATTATTTGGATCGAAGTTACCAGCAAGTAATCCTGCAATGATATTACCGATAGAATAAGTTAATACAAATACGCCCATCATTTGGCCTGTGTAGCGACGAGGCGATAACTTACTTACAGCACTTAATGCCACAGGGCTCAAACAAAGCTCACCCACAGTGTGTAAAAAGTAGGTAGTAACAAGCCAGTAAGGTGCTACTTTTAGGCCTTCAGCCGCATAATGCGCTGCCATAAACATTACTAAGAAACCTGTTGCCATTATAATTAAACCAACAGCACATTTTGCACTATAAGATGGTGAAACAAGGCGCTTTGACATATTAATCCAAAGCGCTGCAAAAAATGGTGATAGCGCAATAATAAACAGCGAGTTTAATGACTGAAACCAAGTTGTAGGGATTTCAAAAGTCCCAATAAGACGGTCAGTATAATCACGTGCAAATAAGTTTAATGATGAACCTGCTTGCTCAAAGCCAGACCAAAAACAGGCAGAAGCTATACATACTAAAAACAGTGCCCACATTCTTTGTTTCTCAGCATCGGTTAACTTACCTTTAAAGTAGATAAGACCAAAATAAACAAAGAAAATAATAGTGAATGCAATCGCAGTATAACCTGCAACTACCGTTGGATTAATAATTATAGCGCCAGTCATAGCGGCGGTAGTGATAGCAGCCGCTATAATGATAAATATAGCAATACTGCCCCATGCGCGAGCAGTACCTTTAGGACCTAAAGGATTAGCTGGTAGAGCACTATGCTCAGGTAAGTTTTTAAGTGAGCGCTTGTATTGCACTAAGCCAATAGCCATACCAACAGCTGCAGCACCAAACGCCCAGTGCCAACCTAGATTTTCCATAAAGTAACCACAAACGTAATAACCAATTAATGAACCTAAGTTAATACCCATGTAGTAAATAGCATACCCGCCATCACGACGTTCATCAGCATCACTGTATAGTTGTCCAACCATAGCGCTGATATTTGGTTTTAGTAAGCCGGTACCCGTTGCTACAAAAATTAAACCAATAAAAAATGAGTAATCATGTGGAATAGCCAAAATAATGTGGCCACACATAATAATAATACCGCCATACCAAACAGCTTTTTGACCGCCGAATAATCTATCAGCTAGCCAACCACCAGGTAAGCCTAAAAAGTATACTGCGCCTGTGTACAAACCGTAAATAGCAGCAGCTGAAGCAACGGTGAAGGCTAAGCCTTCTTGTTGTAAGCTTGCTGTCATGAATAATACGAGCATAGCTCGCATACCGTAATAACTCATTCGTTCCCACATTTCGGTGAAAAACAAGGTTGAAAGTCCTTTAGGGTGGCCAAACCAACCACTATCTGGAGCTGAACTCATATTTACTTCCTAACTTTAAGTATTGTTGTAATGGCCTTATATATTTTTGCTTTAGCTATTTAGCGCCATGTATTACACGCTAAATGCTCGACCATCAGTATTGTTTAATGCAGCTAAGGTAATGGTTTGCCGTTAAGGTAGTAAAGCTGTAGGTAAGAGTCACACCCTTATCCTAGCTACAATTGCGCATTAGTATACATAGACCTTAGTGCGAGGGGAAGTGTTAAGCTTTATGGTTTAAACACAATAAACCTTGTTAAAAGTCAGCATAAGGTATTATAGGTTTACCTGGGAATGCTAATGTGCCGTAAACAGGATTGAAATAGTAACGTACATAAAGTTGTCCAAAGTTAGGCTCATAAAAGTCAGAGCGGTCAATTGCTAAGTAGCCTCCAAAAAACCAATGCGGGGTTACTCGGTACTCAAAACTGCCTTCTAAGTTATACGAAACACCGGCGCTAGTATCACCGTTAAAAGCAGGAACGACGCCTGTTTCAAGCTGGCTTACGAATGCTTGGGCTTGTAAGTCGGGATCGTTTGGAAAAAAGTCAATCGCGTTCGATTTAGTTTGTGAGTAAGAAATACCGGTTTTAATTCGATAAACAAAATCATCTCCCCAACGTGCGTCATAACTTAATGGTAATGAAATACCTATATAGTTTTGCGGGCTGTAATATCCGCCATGACCATAGGTTTCTTCGCTTAAATTAAACTTATAAGACCAATGCAATAAACTGACACCTGCGGTAAATTCACGCTCTTGGTTACTAATAACGCGATAGTAACTGCCACCCATTAGCCGATAGCGTTGATTGTCTTTTACGTTTTGACCTTTATATAATTGAAAGTCGGCACTTGACCAAAACCCCCAATTACCACCCAAGTCGTGCGATAAATTGGCGGTTAGGCCAGTTGAGCGCACGCCACCCCAAACTTTACCTGAGTTTATATCGGTTAAACCAGCATAGGAGAGTACCGAGCTGGTAACAGGACGTTTTTCAAGTTCTAGGCTGTATCCAAAGTCGCCAAAATCGTCTGCGTAGTTTATGCCCCACACAATGTCTTCAATTAAAAAACCAAGTGGGGTAGTGCCAATATCAACACGCCAGTTTTCATTTTGCCAACCTATACCAATATCAACGCCACTTTCCTCAGGGCTTACTTCATCTAATGAACAGGTAAAAATACACAATGCACCTTGTCCATAGCGGCTACCTGCAAATTGCTCATCAAATCGTGTTGTTTGTGCGCTTATAGTTGTGGGGTCGACTTTAATAAACCCTTGGCCTTGCCAAAGCGGAAAATAAGCTTCCATAGGCATTAAGCCAGCTCCCAGCGTTGCTTCACTTTGGGTGCTTGTTTGGCCACTAAAATTAACCCCAATGGCAATATAAGCTTGGTTTTTATTTTGTTGATTTATTAACTCACGTTTTGCGCCATTAATATACCAAGGGTCAGTGTCGTTAATGCGCGCTAGGCTGCTGTATAGCTGTTCATCATTGAGAGCTTGGTTAGGCGACAGTGTTTGCTGATACCAGGTATTTGCTTGCTCGACATTGTTAAACTTATCGGCAACTTGAGCTCCTAAGTACCGAAGTTCTTGATCGTTCGGCGATTTATCAACTAATTGCTTCGCAAGATACAGCGCATCACCCGCGTAGTTAAACTCATTAAGGGATGCCATTATTTGTCGTTGTAAGTACCCCTCTTGAGAGGTGCTTTGATTTATAGCCTGTTGCGTAACCTGCTTTGCCTGATAGTCATCACCAAGCTCTCTATAAGCGGTGGCAATAGCCATTAAAGCTTGGGGCTCAAGAGTTTGTTTATTTTGTATTTTTTGCTGATATAAAATAATTGCCGCTTCACGCTGCTCAAGTGCTAAGTTAGCATTTATAAGAGCGGTAGTTATCGCCGACGTGTTTTTATATTTTTGGTCAAGCTGGTTTAGCTTAGCGATTAAATCGCTACCGCTGTAATATTGATTTATATAATTATTATGTAATTGCACATATTGAGTGATTTCGTTTTTAGTTGCGCTCTCTGGCAATGTGTAACTTGTAAACCAGTTATGCGTTTTCTCTTCAATGCCTTGCTCTAAAAGCCATTCACCATAAAGCATATGCCAATATGGGGCGAGAGTTGGCGCGCTTGTTAAAGCTTTATTAAGTGAGTTAAGTGCGTATTGTTGCTCTGCAATTTTATACCAACTACTTGCTAGTTTTGCTTGCATTAAAGGTGTTAAATCTTGCGCTTCTAAACTACTTAAATGGTAAACCGCGACTGCTTTATTGTTAGTATTTAAGAGTTGCTCGCTTTGATTAAGCGACTCATTAATATGTAACTGTTGTTCGAGCACTAAAATATCGGCATCTCTATCTTTAACCGGAATATACTTTAACGTCGCTTGTGCACCTTTATAGTCATCTATAGAGCGCAGAAAAAGTGCATGGCTATAACGCAGTGAAGAGTTAAGTGGAAATTGCCATAACACATTGTTAAATAAAGATCGGGCTTGCTGAGTTAAACCTTGTTGCTGATAAATTAAAGCAAGATCATAGTATAACCAGGGTTGTTGAGGAGTTAACTCAATGGCATATTCTAAGGTTTTTCTAGCGGTGTTTAATTCGCCAGCATCATAAAATCGAGTCGCTTTTTCTCTTAGTTGCTTGCTAACAGCGGCCGCGTAAGCTGACTTTACTTGCTGTTTTTGCAAAGAACTAAGGTTATTATAAAAAGCATTTAACGCTTTTTCACTTTGCTCAAGTTCGGCTATTTTAAGTAAGCTTAATAATGCACTTGAGTTAAGCGGTTCATTTTTTAAAACACTTTGATAAAAAGTAGCAGCTTGAGAGTACTGCCCTTGAGCAAATAAAAGCTCGCCCTTATAAAATAAAATGGTGTTAGGGTTTTCTTGTAATGCAGCTGCTAAATTTAGTTTGAGTGCTGCCGTTCTGAACTCTGCGTTATTTATGGCTTCTTTAGTCTGGCGAATATACAGCCAAAAATTGGCAGTTTTGGCTAAGCCTTTGAGTATTTCACGCTCATTAAACTCTGAGGTGTATTTTAATGCGCGAGTAAAGTAGTTATCTGCTTTTTGATGCTCACCTGAGCGTAAGTAGAGCACACCTAAACTACGCATAACTTGAGAATCAGCTGGGCGGCCTTTTAACGCTCGTAATAAAAGAGGTTCAGCGGCATTTAACTTATTGTTTTCAAGTAGTTCATCACCTTTTTGCCAAAGTTGATAAGCAGGATCACCTAGCAAGGCTTGACGAGCGCTAAACTTCTTTTTGAAATCTTGATATTGTAATTCCCCTTTACTGCTAAAGGGATACACAAGAAAGTAACGCTGATACTGTTGCTCAGTACTACTCTCAATAGGCATAAATGCCAATGTTCTTAGCCAAGCATCCTCAATTTGGTTGCTAAAACGTCCAGTTACGCCATATTTACTAAAAACATCAGTCGCATGTTTATCGAGCGCAGAGCGTTTAAACAGGTGCGTCGCATAAGCTATTTCGATTAGGGCTACATCAGGGTATTGCTCTATTAAGCGCAAATAGCCTTTATTAACCTGCTGCCATTGGGCACTGTCTTGTGCATACCAGTTTAAATGTTCAAGCTCATAACTAAGCTCGGGGTAGGCTGTATCAAAAAGGGTGTTATAAATTTGCCGAGCTTGAACATATTGTCCAGCTCTTGCTAGTAATTTTGCTTGTTGTACTAATGGTTTGTCGGTTGTTTCAATACGGGCAATAACTCGAAGTTGCTCAATACATGGGTGTTGTTTTGCTGCGCCATTATCAAGCTGGTTTAGTAATAAGGTTGCTTCATTAGTTGCGCCGGTAGCAAAGTAATTACGTGCTAAAGCACATTGGGTTTCAATGCGCAGTGGGGCTATAGCAACGAGCTTACGTAAGCTATCTTCAACGAGCTTTTTATTTTCTTGCCCTTTGCCAATATTTATCTGCTTTAATAGCCATGCGACAGACTGAGTGTCTATATCGTCGACTGTTTTAGCACTTAACGTTGAGCACGCTACTAAGGCATAAACTAAGCTAAACCTTAACGACATTCATCGCTCCAGTTAGGTTGCAGCGTCCCGTCTGCTAAAATTGCAAAGCGTTTATCTAAGGTACTGCTACCAAATAAATTTAATACACTATCGTAATAACGCGATTTGCTAAATGATTTATCAACCATTAACTTTTGTTGAATCGACATTGTTACAGCGTCATTGTCATTATTTGCTGTTGCTAGTAAAGGCAGTAATGCGGCATTAAAGCCAACAGGTCCTCTTTTATCTGAGTTCCCCGTTTGTGCATAGGTATTTAAAGGCACATAACCACGCTTATTTATCGTTTTAATGAAAGGAGCAAACTGCGTAACTAATTGCTTTTTGTAAGGTGCATCCTCTGCCATCATACTTGCCCACAAATAGACTCTAATTGCATTATAGCTTCCCAAGTCGGTTACTTTTTTATCAAAGTAAAAGCCCTTGTTAGTATCAAACATAATCCAATCAGGGCTAACACCTTGCTTACTTGTTTCAAGAATTAGGTTGGCAGAACCGTCATGCAGCTCTTGCCATGGTGAATGAGGATAAAGTTTGCTAAATTGCTGATAAATAAACAGCGGCGAATAGCTTGGATTTAATTTATAGCGCTTATAGTTACTCCGTTCCATTAATTAATGTATTTACCTATCTCATTAATACATGGAATATGCTTCTGTTGATCAC
>NZ_JBEOOB010000051.1:0-16646 GCF_040308685.1 Pseudoalteromonas sp. 20-MNA-CIBAN-0454
GTCTTCGTTTCGCTATCCGTGAAGGTGGTCGTACTGTAGGCGCTGGCGTTGTTGCAAACATCGTAGCGTAATAATTAGCCTAGCTAATTAGTACTAAAAAAACCGAGCTTACGCTCGGTTTTTTAATGCCTGATATAAAGTAAACCTTTCAGAACCTAGCTATAAAAAGAGTGCTTAGTGATTTTAAAAGGGGCTATTTAGGCAGGCTTACGATGGGGTAGCTACGTGGTGTTTTGTCGCTGTGATTGATACTGTGTACTGTATTGGCATTGTAAGAAGTAAGGCTGGGCTGTAGTGCTAAATTAAAGTCCTGTTATTACCTTTGCTACATTAAGTCACTTAGGCTTGATTGGTTGGCTAATACTCTATTTTAACTTTGGTCATTTATATTTATGGCTGGGATCAAAAACGCCAGCGTTAAGCTGGCGTTTGTTATGCGAGGTTAAAGCTATTATGCTTTAGGTCCTGCATTTTTAATTTCGTCTGATACGTCATATTTAGTGAAGTTTTCAGTGAAATCGGCTGCAAGTTTAGCTGCATATTCAGCATACTTAGCTTTGTCTTCCCAGGTATTAATTGGGTTAAGTAAGTTGCTGTCTACACCTGGAACGGCTACAGGTACGTCTAGGTTTAAAACATCAATGTGTTGAGTTTCTACGCCAACTAGTTTACCCGATACAATAGCATCTACTACAGCACGTGTAGTTGGAATATCAAAACGCTTACCAGTACCGTAAGGGCCGCCAGTCCAACCTGTGTTAACTAGGTATACTTTAGCGCCAAACTCACGTACACGCTTCATTAGAAGCTCAGCATAAACACCTGCTGGACGTGGGAAGAATGGTGCGCCAAAACAAGTTGAGAATGTTGACTCAATATCGCTTGTAGAACCAATCTCAGTAGAGCCTACTTTTGCAGTGTAGCCACTTAAGAAGTGAAATGCTGCCGCTTCTTCAGTCAATATTGATACTGGAGGAAGTACACCACTTACGTCACACGTTAAAAATACCACTGCTTTTGGCTCGCCTGCGCGGTTTTCTACTTTACGTTTTTCAACGTGCTCAAGAGGGTACGCAGCACGGCTATTTTGTGTAAGGCTAGTATCGTTAAAATCAGGTACACGATTTTCATCAAGCACTACGTTTTCTAAGATAGTACCAAAGCGGATCGCATCCCAAATAACAGGTTCATTTTTTTGTGATAGGTCGATACATTTAGCGTAACAGCCGCCTTCAATGTTAAACACACTACCAGGTGCCCAACCGTGTTCGTCATCGCCAATTAAAAAGCGAGTTGGATCTGCTGAAAGTGTTGTTTTACCTGTACCAGATAAGCCAAAGAATAAAGCGGTATCGCCTGCTTCACCTACGTTTGCAGAGCAGTGCATTGGTAATACACCTTTCGCTGGAAGTAGGAAGTTCTGTACAGAGAACATTGATTTTTTCATTTCACCGGCATAACGCATGCCAGCAAGTAACACTTTGCGTTGTGCAAAGTTAATGAGTACCGTACCGTCACTGTTTGTGCCATCGCGCTCAGGCTCACATACAAATGAAGGAACGTTCATTACTTGCCACTGAGGTACGTCAGATGAGTTGTAAGATTTAGGTTGAATAAACATATTTTTAGCAAAAATATGATGCCATGCAGTTTCTGTAGTAACAACAACAGGTAGATAGTGCTCTGGATCAGCGCCTACTTCAAGGTGAGAGATGAAGTGATCATTACTTTGTACATACGCTTCTACGCGTGCCCACAAAGCATCAAACTTATCTGCGTCGAATGGGCGATTTACGTTGCCCCATTGGATTTCGTTTTCAGTACTAGATTCTTGAACAATAAAGCGATCTTTTGGAGAACGACCGGTGCGATGACCAGTATTTGCTACAAAAGCACCATTGGCTGCTAAAGTACCCTCGCCACGACGGATCGCGTGTTCGACAAGTTCAGCTGCAGTTAGATCGACAAAACGAGTAGCGCTTGAAGTCATGTTTATACCTAAATTGTGTGAGATTGAACGGGATAGCCTGGGTCTTGTTAACCTTTAAGCTGCGATTATAGTAACAGATGAGCTAAGGATATTCGAGCTTATGAAGGTGTTAAAAACACATATATTGGGTAAAAAACATGAATAATTTCAATGACACCGGTATCATAAAAACGGCTACTTTTATGATACCGGTGTCATTTTAAAATTATAAAAAAAGCCGCATAGCATGTGACTTTTTTATAATTTAGATTTGATGCGTGATTAGTTAAAAATGTTTTTCACATCTTGCTCATCAAAAAGATAATCTTTTAGACAGTAATGGCAGCTAATTTTGATTTCGCCATGCTCAGCAACATCATCAAGTAGCGCTTGTTGGCCAATATTAACTAATGCAGTCATGGTTTTTTCGCGGGTACAACCACACTTAAATTGAATGCTTTGTGGCTCAAACACACGCGGGTTATCTTCGTGGTACAAACGAGTTAGTACGGTGTTAGCATCAAGCTCTAATAGTTCTTCATCTTTAATGGTATGGCTAAGAGCTTCTAAGTGGGCAAAATCTTCAATAGATTTTTGTTTATCAACGGGTAAAACTTGTAAAAATAAACCACAAGCTTTGGCATTTCCCTCGGTTGTATCGGTTGCAAACCAAAGACGCGTTTTTAATTGCTCTGATTGCTCAAAGTAAGCCTCTATACATTCACTTAAGGTTTCATGCTCTAAAGGCACTATACCTTGATAGCGCTCCCCTTTAGTTGGCGTAATAGTAATAACCATATAGCCTTGGCCTATCAACTCTTTTACTGTGCTACCTGTTACTTCACTTTGTAAGCGAGCTATACCACGCATGTTTTGTTTATCGTCGCCATTAATTACCGCGTATTTAACCGGCCCATCACCTTGTAGTTGAACCGCTATTTCGCCTTCAAATTTTAAGGTGGCTGTTAATAAACAGGTCGCAACAAGCAGTTCACCCAATAATGCTTTAACTGCATCAGGGTAATTATGATTGGCGATCATTTCGTTGTAGGCATTCTCAATTTGTACGAGTTCGCCACGAACATCGAGATTGTCGAATAAATAACGGTGGAGTAAATCTTGTTGCATGAGCGACTATACCTAACTTAATTTCAATTTTAAAAGTTCGCGTCTTTGCTTCTTATCCGGTTTTTTATCCGGATGAGGTGCAAAAAGGCTGTTATTTTTGCGCGCGATAGAATTTTCTTCGCGTTTAGCAATACTGGCATCAGATTCTTGATACAAGGTCTGTGCAATGGGGGCGCTTTGGCGTTTTTCAAGTATTTTGAGCACAGTTACTATTTTTTCATCTACCCCTTGGGCTAATTTTATAGTTGCGCCTATTTCTACTATTTTGCCTGCTTTGGTACGCTGGCCATTATAATGTACTTTTCCGCCTTGTACCATTTCGCGAGCCGCAGCACGTGTTTTATAAAATCGTGCCGCCCATAACCATTTGTCTAATCTAATTTTTAGCTCATCTTTATGTTCTAAATTAGGGTTAGCATTACTTTTTTTAGCCATAAAGCACCTTTAATAAGTGTTTGCCTAGATTTTAAAATTTACCATAAAAGCTATTTGCGATGAAGGATTACTACAACAGCTGTTTTTATGCAGCGGCTAAATTAAAATCAATCTGTTTACAAAGTTTAATATTAGCATGCTTGTTGAATGAAAAATGAAAAGGTACTATGCATAGCGATTAGGTAAAAACTAAAATAAGAATACTATTTATGGAACAGCAAGTTCAACAATTTAAACATTTTATAAGCCGTTTACCGCATGCCAAATTGAGTGCGGTTGTTACATTATTAGTTGTTGTTTATATTGCTTTTTTATCGTCTAAACTCGTTTGGCTTATGTGGCCAAATCCTATTGTGTCACCACTCACGCCAATCTACTACGGACAACATTCAACTGCAGCAAGTAACAATTATTCTCAACATATAATTGAGCAATTTATATTTGGTAAAATAATTGTTAAAAGCAAGAGCGATGATCACGCTGCAAAAGTTGTTAATGATGCCCCTGAAACGCGCTTAAGTATAAATCTTACTGGTATTGTAGCGGTAAATAACGACGATAAAGCGGGGCTCGCTATTATAGAGTCACAGGGCAAGCAAGAAACCTACCTAGTAGATGAAGCAGTGCAAGGGACGCGAGCTAAACTAGCGCAGATATTACCTGACCGCGTTATTTTAACGGTAAACGGACGATTTGAAACATTAATGTTAGATGGTCTCGACTTTACAAAAACAGTATCTATGCCGGTTTTAGCTGCACGTGATGAAGCTGAAATGGGCCCACAATTAGGGCCTGCCCCAAGTGAGCAACAAATAGATGTAACTGCCGATCCAAACATTAAGCAGGCTTTAATCGAAACCCGTGAAAAGTTGCTCGAAGAGCCCGGTAAGTTATTTGACTATATTCGCGTGTCACAAGCGATGAGCGATGGGGAACTTATTGGTTATCGCTTGAGTCCAGGTAAAGAGCCTGAGCTATTTAAGCAGATGGGATTACAAAATAACGATTTAGCTGTTGCAATTAATGGCTATCAACTAACAGATTTAAAACAGGCCATGGCAGCCATTAATGAGCTGCGTAACAGTACAGATGCCACTATCACTATTGAACGTGATAACCAGCAAATAGACGTACAATTTAGTCTGCAATAACTTAGCATTGGAGTTTTAATATAATGGTTCAGGCGCTACACCTCACAAAAATTAAAAAAGGGTTAGCTAAGTACGCAGCACTTTTTCTAGCAGCAAGCATTTCGTTTTCTGTTGCTGCTGTTGAATACGCTGCTAACTTTAAAGGCACTGATATTAATGAGTTTATTAATATTGTTGGTAAAAATCTTAATAAAACAATAATTATTGACCCTAACGTACGTGGCAAAGTAAATGTGCGTAGTTATGAGTTAATGGGCGAAGCGCTTTATTATCAATTCTTTTTAAATGTATTAGAAGTTTATGGCTATTCAGCCATTGAAATGGACAATAATATAATAAAAATTGAAAAAAGCTCGGATGCTAAAAAATCAAACGTACCGCTAATTACAGATGGCAGTGAAGCCAGCGGCGATATGATGATTACCCGAGTTGTACGGGTTAAAAATGTAAGCGTGCAAGAGCTAGGTCCTTTGGTTCGTCAATTTAGCGACCAAAAAGATGGCGGCCATGTTGCTAACTTTAATGCCGCAAACGTAATGATGCTTACCGGGCATGCTGCATCGGTAAACCGCTTAGTTGAAATAATACGCTCGGTTGATCAAGCGGGCGATAAGCGTGTTGATATTGTAAAGCTTAAATTTGCTACCGCAGATGATGTGGTATCTGTAGTTGATAATATTTATAAAGACAGCGGAAAAGGCAGTATTCCAGAGTTTTTAATACCTAAAGTGGTTGCCGATGGCCGTACTAACAGCGTTATTGTTAGTGGCGAAGGCCAAGCACGCACCCGTGCTATTGAGCTTATTAAGCGCTTAGACGGTGAGCTTGAAAGCCAAGGGAACACTAAAGTATTTTATCTAAATTACGCAAAAGCAGAAGATTTAGTTAAAGTATTGCAAGGTGTTAGTAAGTCGCTAACAGATGACACTCAAGGCGGCAGCGCAACCAAAACACGTACTCGCAGTAACAACGAAACCAGCATAGAAGCCCACCCCGATTCAAACTCATTAATTATTACAGCACAACCCGATACCATGCGCTCGCTTGAGTCAGTTATTGAGCGTTTAGATATTCGCCGTGCGCAAGTATTGGTTGAAGCAATTATAATTGAGGTAATGGAAGGCGACGGTATTAACTTTGGTTTGCAGTGGATTTCTGAGCAAGGCGGTATGCTGCAGTTTAATAATGGCACAACTGTACCGGTTGGTGCGTTAGCTGTAGCGGCTGAGCAAGCACGTGATACTACCGTATCTAAAAATATAATTGGTACCGAAAGCGGCACAATTACTCAGGTTGATGAAACTACTAAGGGTGATTACGGCCCATTAGCATCATTACTCGGTGGCATTAACGGCTTAGCCATGGGGGTGATAAAAAATGACTGGGGCGCAATTGTTCAAGCCGTTTCGACCGATAGTAACTCAAACATTTTGGCGACCCCCTCTATTACTACTATGGATAATGAAGAAGCGTCTATTTTAGTGGGTCAAGAAGTACCCATAATTACTGGCTCACAAACCGGGAGTAATAACACCAACCCATTTCAAACAGTTGAACGCCAAGAAGTGGGTATAAAGCTTAAAGTAACCCCGCAAATTAACGATGGCTCTGCTGTGCAGTTAACTATTGAGCAAGAAGTGTCGAGTGTAAGTGGTGCTACTGCTGTTGATATTTCAGTTAATAAGCGTTCAATTAAAACCACAGTAATGGCCGATGATGGCGGTATGGTGGTACTTGGTGGCTTAATAGATGAAGACGTACAAGAAAGTGTGTCTAAGGTGCCACTACTAGGCGACATTCCTATTTTAGGTCACTTATTTAAATCAACTAATACCACACGACGTAAGCGTAACCTGATTGTATTTATTCGCCCGACTATTATTCGCGACGGAATTAGTATGAATAAGTTGAGCTTTAATAAATATAATTTTATTCGTGGCGAGCAATTTAAGCAGCGCGAAGATGGTATAGAGTTAATGCCAAGAACCGACACGCCTATTTTACCCGAGTGGAATGATGAGCTAATACTGCCACCTACGTATGAAGAGCATTTACGCAAACAAAATGCACAAGAGCGTAAAGATGACTAAGGCGATTGCAGAGATAAACCAAGATGTGGTTCATCCTAATGCGCATCATCCGGACGAGCTATTAACCAGTGACGACTTAGTTGAGCTGCCCGCTAAACGTTTGCCTTTTTCATACGCACGGCGAGCCGGTGTACTGCTGAGTAAAAATAAAGAGCAGCGCATAGTGTATTACCGTGGCGAACTTGATATTGACGTACTGTTAGAAGTACGCCGTATTGCAGGGCATGGTTTTACGCTTGAGCAGCTTGCTGATGACAAGTTTGAGCTACTGCTAGAGGCTTCGTATCAGCGAGATAGTTCTGAAACGCAACAAATGATGGAAGACATTGGCAACGAAGTTGACTTGTTTTCATTAGTAGACGAACTGCCACAAACCGAAGATTTACTGGCAGGCGATGATGATGCGCCAATTATTAAGCTTATAAATGCGATGCTCAGCGAAGCAATTAAAGAGGGTGCGTCTGATATTCATATTGAAACCTTTGAGCAAGAACTGGTTATTCGCTTTAGGGTTGATGGTGTATTAAAAGAGGTACTTAAACCTAATCGTAAATTAGCATCCTTGCTGGTATCGCGAATTAAGGTAATGGCTAAGCTCGATATTGCCGAAAAACGTATACCACAAGATGGCCGTATTAGTTTGCGTATTGCAGGGCGTGCGGTTGATGTACGGGTATCAACCATGCCATCAAGTTTTGGTGAGCGTGTTGTGCTGCGTTTACTGGATAAAAATAACGCGCACTTAAATCTTGAAGATTTAGGTATGACCGCACAAAACCGTGAATTGTTTGCAAATTTAATTAGTAAACCTCATGGCATTATTTTAGTAACCGGGCCTACAGGCTCTGGTAAAAGTACCACCTTGTACGCAGGTATGAGTCAAATAAACTCTCGCGATCGTAATATTTTAACGGTTGAAGACCCCATTGAATACGAAATACCGGGCATTGGCCAAACGCAAGTAAATACTAAAGTAGGTATGACCTTTGCGCGTGGCTTGCGGGCTATTTTACGTCAAGATCCCGATGTAGTGATGGTAGGTGAAATACGTGACCTAGAAACCGCTCAAATTGGTGTGCAAGCATC
The DNA here is from genome assembly GCF_040308685.1 of Pseudoalteromonas sp. 20-MNA-CIBAN-0454. Lineage (NCBI taxonomy): Bacteria > Pseudomonadati > Pseudomonadota > Gammaproteobacteria > Alteromonadales > Pseudoalteromonadaceae > Pseudoalteromonas > Pseudoalteromonas sp. 20-MNA-CIBAN-0454. Next base: position 7,860 of record NZ_JBEOOB010000051.1, read on the forward strand.
ATTAACCGGTCACTTGGTAATGTCTACGTTGCATACAAATACTGCTTCTGGCGCTATTACTCGTATGGAAGATATGGGAGTGGAGCCATTTTTACTTTCATCGTCGTTACTCGGTGTGTTATCGCAGCGACTAGTACGTACACTGTGTAAAAATTGTAAAAAAGAACATGTAGCCGATGAGCGCGAGTGCCAGTTATTAGGCGTACCGTTTGAAAGTAAACCAACTATACACCGTGCAGTAGGGTGTGAAGCATGTAACTTTAATGGTTATAAAGGCCGTACTGGTATTCATGAGTTATTAGTGGTGGACGAAACCATTCGTGAAATGATCCACAATGGTAAAGGCGAGCAAAGCGTTGAAAAATACATTCGCAAGCTCAGTCCAAGTATTCGTCAAGATGGCTGTAGCCGTGTACTTGCAGGTAAAACAACACTTGAAGAAGTATTGCGTGTTACCCGTGAGGAAGGCTAATAATGGCAGCATTTGAATACCGTGCCTTAGATGGCCGAGGCAAAGAAAAAAAAGGCATTTTAGAAGCGGATACAGCAAAACAAATTCGCCAAATATTACGCGATCAAAAATTAACGCCGCTCGAAGTTGTACCCGCGGCGCAAAGTGATAAACAGGTTAAAGGCCAAAAAACGTCATTACTTGGCGGTTTGTTTAAACCTACTATATCAACCTCAGATTTGGCGCTTATAACTCGCCAGTTAGCAACACTCATTCAATCGGCTCTGCCAGTTGAGGGTGCGGTAATGGCTGTGGCTGAGCAATGTGAAAAACCACGTTTAAAACGCATGCTGATGTCGGTTCGCTCAAAAGTAGTGGAAGGGTATACCCTTGCCGACGGTATGAGTGAGTTTCCGCATGTGTTTGACGATTTATACCGCGCTATGGTTGCCGCAGGCGAAAAGTCAGGGCATTTAGACCAAGTACTAAACCGGCTTGCCGATTACACCGAACAGCGCCAATATATGCGCAGTCAAATAACGCAAGCTATGGTGTACCCCATTATTTTAGTGGTGTTTGCTATTGCAATTGTGTCGGTTTTATTAGGTACTGTAGTACCTAAAATACTTAAAACGTTTGAGAAAACCAAGCAAGTACTCCCTTGGACCACTGAGTGGGTAATGGCGGGAAGTCATTTTGTACAAAATTATTGGTTTATTAGTTTAATTGTAATAACGGGCCTAGCGATAGGGATTAAGCATGCTTTAAAACAGCCTAAAATTCGTTTTTGGTGGGATGATAAAATATTGCATATGCCCGGTATTGGTAAAGTAGCTAGAGGTATTAATACCGCCCGCTTTGCCCGAACTTTAAGTATTTTATCATCAAGCTCGGTACCGCTACTTGAAGGTATGCGTATTGCGGGTGGAGTGCTGATCAACGAAAAAATTAAAAAAGCAGTTGCCGATGCAGCCGATAGAGTAAGCGAAGGGGCAAGTTTAAGAGCGGCCTTACAGCAAACTAAATTGTTTCCGCCAATGATGCTACATATGATAGCCAGCGGTGAAAAATCTGGCGAGCTGGAGCAAATGTTAGAACGCGCTGCTAATAACCAAGATCGCGAATTTGAAAGTATGGTTAATGTATCGCTAAAACTATTAGAACCCGCAATGATCGCTTTAATGGCGGTTATTGTATTATTTATAGTAATGGCAATTTTACAGCCAATTATGGCAATGAATAAAGCTGTAGGGCTTTAACTTAAAAGTAAATTAATGGTTTAATAAACCATTGTTTAGTGTTTTTAGAATAATGAGGTAATTACGTGAATAAACAATCAGGTTTTTCTTTGCTAGAAGTAATGGTAGTACTGGTTATCATTGGCATGATCATGTCAATTGTGGCACCTAATATTATGGGCCAACAAGAAGAGGCCGCTATCGACAAAGCACACTTAGATATTCAGCAGCTTGAAGATGCAATGAGCCTTTATAAGCTTAAAAATAAAAGCTACCCAAGTACCGAGCAAGGCCTAGAAGCATTGGTTAATAAAACCAGCATAGAGCCAATACCAAAACGTTTTCCAGATGGTGGCTTTATTAGTAAATTACCAGAGGATCCGTGGGGCAATACTTATCAGTTAATTAGCCCAGGAGAAATTGGTAAATTTGATATTTTTTCTTTAGGTCCAGATGGCCAAGCCGGCACCGATGACGACATTGGTAACTGGGACGAAGAAAAACAGTAATGGCCATCAATCGCGCAGTGTATTTATATACTAATATCCAGGGCTTACTATGCAAGTAAGCTCTGAGAGATTGCGTGCAAAAAGCCGCGGCTTTAGTTTAATCGAAATTTTAGTGGTATTAGTGATCATCGCTTTTGCCACAAAAATGGTGGTATATAGCTTAGAAGGCGGCGCTGAGGATGAGTTAGATACTCAAGCGCTTAGGCTGCATACCACCATTAATATGGCATCAGAATTTGCTATTTTAAACCAAGTTGAATTGGGTTTTCATATAGACAACAACGTATTTGAGTTTTTAGTTTTTGATGGTGAAAAGTGGGTAAGCTTTGTCAGAGAAGCATTATTTGAGCCGGTTGAATTTGATCCACGCTTTAAACTAGCGCTTAACCTAGACGACTTAGCTTGGGCGCAAGATAACTTACTCGAGCAAGCAAATTGGCGTGAGCTAATGAGCGGAGACGAAGACAGCTTATTGGAACTTAAAAAGTTTAAAATTCCGCAAGTGCTAATACTATCTTCGGGCGAAGTAAGTGCATTTCAATTAACACTCGAATTAAAAGAGCAAAGCGAGCCGGTTTACTTTATTGAAGGCGAGTTTACTGCGCCAGTGAATTTACGCCGAGAGCCCGAATAATGCGCCAGTATAATAAAGGTTTTACTTTACTTGAAGTGCTAGTGGCATTGAGTATTTGTGCTATGGCAGGTATTGCAGCAATGCAAGCAACCAGTGAGCACATTCATCATCTATCTAGCATAGAAGAGCAAACTTACGCCTCATGGGTTGCCGAAAATATTATGGTAGAGCAGCGTACCAAAGGCGAACAATGGGAAGGGAAAAACGGCGTGCGCGGTAGTGAAGTTATGGCGGGTGTTGAATGGTTTTGGCGCCAAGATATAGGAAAAACCGCAGATAAAGACTTTGTAAAATTAACCATTAATATATTTAGTGATGAAAAATACGAACACTCAATATATGAGCTGGCAACTTATTTAAATAAAGGCAAAAAATAAGTGAAGCAACGCGGATTTACCTTACTTGAAGTGATGGTAGCCTTGGGGATTTTAGGCTTTGTTATTATGGCCACGCACCAAATACTAGATACCACTACCCGCGCCAAAGAGGCTTCGGATGATAAAATAGCCGAGCTAAATGGTTTGCAAACCACCTTTAGGTTAATGGATCAAGATTTTAGTCAAATGACCAAACGTGCTGTACGCAATGAAGCAGGCGATGTGCAAGAGCAGTATTTGCTAGCCGGACGCTATGTTTTAGATAGCCAATATGATGGCATTGGCTTTGTGCGCGACGGCTGGATAAATCCAATTAATTTATTACCACGCTCAGAATTACAAGCTGTGGGTTATCGCGTAATAAACGACAACTTGGAGCGAGTGTACCGGGTATATGTTGATCAGCTTGACAATATGGAGCCGCGTGTACAGGTTGTTTTAAAAAACATTGAAGAGCTAAAGTTTGAATTTTTAGACGATAAAAACGAATGGCAAGCTAAGTGGCAAATTAAAGCGCTCCCCAAAGCGGTCGCTGTTACGCTGCAACAAATAGAGGCAGAGCCAATTAGGCGAGTATTTTTAGTGCCAGGACAAGGTAAAGAAATTCTACCATCGAGCCCATCAACTGATGATGCACTGGCCGATGAAGGTAACCCGCAAGAAGGTGGGCAGTAATGGGGCTGCGTTCTTCTCGTGGAGCCGCACTTGTTATTGTGCTGTTTATTGTTGCATTAGCGGCCATTTTAGCCGTAGAAATGAGTGCTAACTTAATGGTGCAAGTGCAAAAAAGTACTAACTTACAGGGTCATCAACAAGCTAAGTGGTATGCCTATGGTGCAGAAGAGCTTGCCATAAAAGCGCTGATTAAAAGCAAAAGAGACGATCCTGACAAAACCACATTAGATCAAATATGGGCGCAGCAAGGCGATATACCTTACCCAGTTGATAACGGCACACTAAGCGGAAAAATAACGGATTTACAAGCATGTTTAAACTTAAATGCTATAGCCGTAGAACCAGATTTAAATAGTGCTAGCAAAACCAATCCAGCGCACAAGGCCTTGTTCGCATTACTTGAAAATATTGAAGATTTACCGGCACAAGAGTCAGAGGAAACCATGGCTGACAGTGTGTTTGATTGGCTAGACGAAAACAGCATTACATACCGTTCAGGAGCAGAAGAAGGGGAATACTTGTCGCGTCAATTTCCGTACATGACCGCCAATAGCTTATTTGCATCAACCTCAGAGCTGCGTTTGGTTAAAGGTTTTAACCCATTAGTAATGGAAAAAGTGCTGCCTTATGTTTGTGTAATACCTGGTAGCACTTTATTGTCTATTAATGTGAATACCTTAGCAGCAGAGCAAGCACTCATTTTAAGTACCCTTATAGATGAGCTAAGTGTATCGGGTGCTGAAGCTGTGATTGCTGCTCGCCCAGATGCAGGCTTTGAAAGTAAAGCTGCCTTTTTTGAACAAGTTCAGCAGCAAGGCGGGCAAAACGTCAAAGCGGTAGAAAAATTGTTTAGTATTAATAGCGAATATTTTAAATTACAAACGCAGGCAAACTTTGTTGATCTGCGTTTTTCGATGACCACATTACTGCACGCCAAAGACGGCGACGTAACGATACTGGCGCGAAAATTTGGAGGCGTACAGTGACAGAAATACTGTTGATCCGCACGGGTCAAACCGAACAAGAGTTACTTAATTGGTTAATATACTCACCACAAGAACAACAAATAATAGCCAGTGGTGAGCTAGTTAATGCCAGTTATTTAAACGAACTGAGCGAAAAATCGCTAGGGCGCGAAGTCGTTGTATTATTGCCTTGTGACCAAGTGCAATTAAAAACGGTAATGCTACCGACTAAATGGAATCGTAAGTTAGAGCAAGCTTTGCCTTATATGCTCGAAGAAGATATAGCGTGCGATATAGATGAGCTATTTATTGCTGTAGGTGAGCCAGTGATGATTGGCGAGCAGCATGCTGTTCGTGTTGCTATGACCGACCGCGAATGGTTTGAGGCGTGGCTAGCGCTATTTGCAGAGCATAATTTATCGGTATATAAAATATTACCCGATGCTTTGTTATTACCCCCAGCAGATGAGGACACAGTAACGGCAATAGCACTTAATAATCAGTGGTTATTTAAACAAGGCCCATGGCGTATAAGTGCAGTAGAGACGAGCTGGTTAAATGGTTACTTAACAGCAATGGGTAATCCAGATGTAAAGCATTTTAGTCCGGCGACTCAGTTTCCTGAAACGGTAAACTTACAGGCTCAAACCAGTGATTACGACCTACCGCTGGCCTTATTTGCTAAGCAACTAGAGCATACTAAGTTTAATCTTCGCCAAGGTATGTATCAGCTTAAAAAGAAAAGCACCTTATGGTGGGGGTACTGGAAAAGTGCTGCCATTATTACCAGCGTTGCCTTAGTAGCGAGTATTACGATTAAAGCTATAGAGTTGCATCAGCTAAATACCCAGTTAGAACTTGCTAAAGCACAGGTAATTGAGCGCTACCAAAAGGCATTTCCGGGAACTAAGGTTCGCCCACACCTTATTAAAAACCAAATTAAAGGTGCACTGGCAAAAATACAAGATACCAGCGACGCTGGATTTTTAGAGTTAACCACAGAATTAGTGGGGGTGTTTTCGCAGGTAAGTAATTTTACCCCTGAAACACTGCGTTATGACAAAAAACGTAATGAATTACGTATGAGAGCACGCGCAAAAGACTTTCAAACCTTTGGTAAAGTTAAAGCCATACTTGAACAGCAAGGGTTAACGGTTGATCAAGGTTCGTTAAGTAACGATGGTGACTTTGTGGTTGGCGAAATTAAACTGCGAGGTGCAGTATGAAGCAGCAGTTAATTAAACATTGGCGCTCACTAAAAGAGCAAGAGCAGCAGTTAATAATCGTTGCGAGTGGTATTTTTATTGTGTTTATTTTAGTGATGGGCATTTTTAGACCCTTAAATAATGCAATAGCAAGTGCTGAGCAATCGCAATTAAAACAGCAAGAGCTACTAGTGTGGGTTGACGAAAGTATTGTAAAGCTCAAGGCCGCTGGTAATACACAAGTGGTTAATAGTCAAAACATTAGCCAAATAGTTAACGCCACCCGCGGACGCTATAAAATAAATATTAGTAAAATGCAGCCAAGTAATAACTCGCTACGTTTAACGCTCGACTCAGTAGAGTTTAATCAATTAATACTGTGGCTTGATGAACTGGTCAATCAACATGGTCTACGGGTCGAAAATTTAGATTTGAGCCGTGACGATAAGTCGGGCTATGTACGTGTTAGCCGTTTGCTATTAGAGAAGTAATGAATGAAAAAAATAATAACCTTATCCATTGTATTTTTACTTAGTTTTATTGTGTTTTGTATTATTAAGTTACCTGCAGCGGTGGCCATTGACCTAGCAAAACCTTATTTTCCTAAGCAACTTGAAGTAGGGCAAAGTGTTGGCACTATTTGGCAAGGGCAAATGATGCAAGTGCGCTACCAAGGTGAGCAATTAAATAATGTGCGTTGGGATGTTGCCTGGTGGGCATTATTTACCGGTAAGTTAAATGCCAATGTAAAATTTGGTGACCCACGTGAGCGCAGTGATATATCGGGTTATGCAGATGTGAGCTTTGGTTTATTTAATAAGCAAGTGAAAGTAACCAATGGATTAGTGCGCTCAACAGTTGAAAGAGCGATGCAACGCATACAACTTCCGTTACCTGTAACCGCTAAAGGTCGTGTGATCTTGGAATTGGCAGAGTATACATCGGGCGCACCTTATTGTGAGTCACTGCAAGGCGAGATAGCGAGCCCTAATATTGACGTACAAGGTTTGAACGGTTGGTTTAATATAGGCCCGCTTGGTGGTAACCTAAGCTGTAAATCGGGCGACATAGCCATACTTATCGACCCAGATAACACCTTAGGGCTTGAAGCTGATGCAACCCTAAAAGCTAATTTTGACTTTAAAGTATCAGGCTATGTAAAGCCCGATGCCACGTTGCCAAAAGATGTACATGATGCGGTTAAGTTTTTAGGTCGTCCAGATAATCAAGGCCGTTACCCGCTCAACTTTTAATGTTTAATATAAAGAGTTTTAATGCAATTACCCCAATTTACTGAGCAGCACGCTAAGCAGCTCAGCACATTTTTAGACACCCAGTCTCAAGCGATGACGCTAACGCAAAGCCAAGGTTATTTATTTGGCGTAATTTGCTCTCCTGAGCCTCTAGACGTACATGAGTGGATGGCAGCAATTTTGCCTAATACAGCTAATAATGTAGATGAAGAAATGCTATTTTTATTTATGGCGTTATACCATCAAATTAGTGAGCAAGTATTTGAAGTAGGCTATAAATTACCAGCACAATATAATTACGGATTTTGCAGTAATTGGAGCGCAGGTTTTGTAACGGCAACAACGTCATATACTCAAAAGTTATTAAGTTCAACCGCGTTAGAGGCAGAATATAAACAAGCCCTCGAAAGCGCTCAAGCCACATTAAGCTTTTTTGCACTTGATGGGCAAACCATTAGCCAAATAGCGTTACAAAACAGTATTGATGAGCAGTTACTTTGCCAGCAGCAATATGAGCTAATGGGCGACTTTGCGCTTGGCTTTGCAGAGCTAGTGGAAATAGTCGCGCTTAATAGTGGCTTGTACACAGATGAAGGCTGGGAAGAGTAGTTTAGGCGCAGTAATGAGTTGAGCTCAAAATATAGCCGTGAAATAAGTTTAAGCGCCTAGTTCTAATATAATATCAGTGCAGCCTTGCTTGCACTTAATCAGCCCTTTACCCGGCTCGCTGGTGGCTAAGTCGAGTGTTAAAACCCCATTACATTTTTCGCACTTTAGCGTTTTACCCTGCGTGAGTTTTTTAAGCATATTACGTTGCTGGTGAAATGAGTCACTGGCTTTTTTATTTAATCCAGAAAAGTCCATTATTTACCTCGCATGTGTTCTAGTGAGCCGGATACTATTTTACATACAGTGTTTAAGCGCTCATCATAAAAATATAGGTTTAAGTCGCGCTCACGGCAGTAGCGTAAGTGAAATAATCTTATTGAGTCATCGGTAGTAAATGTTTTTTCGGTGTACTCACGCTCAGATTCAGAAAGCGTTAACTGCGCACTAATTTTGTTTTTAGTCATACTGGCAGTAGGGCTGCGATTCACTTTGCTTGCATCACTTAAAAAGTCAATACCATCGTTAAATAACCGCTCACGAGGCTCTTTCACCAAAGGGTGATCGACTGTGAAAAAGGCGAGGACTACTATTACCAAAATAATAAATTTTTTCATAGTTGGGTAAACTTTGATCCAAATAACATAAAATGATGCTGCAGTGTAATAAAATGCATTTTAAAAGCAAGTAACTAAAGTGAATAAATTATTAGCGATCTATGCCAGTAATTTTAGCCAATATTGTTATAATAGCTAACAGCAGTTAGATATTTCTGAAATATCTGAAAGTATTCAAGTCTTATAGTTACTCCGTTCCATTAATTAATGTATTTACCTATCTCATTAATACATGGAATATGCTTCTGTTGATCACG
>NZ_JBEOOB010000052.1:0-16025 GCF_040308685.1 Pseudoalteromonas sp. 20-MNA-CIBAN-0454
CCTACAAAAATGATAAAACGTGAACTCGGTTACGAGTGGTATTAAGCTTTGATCGGCAAAATCATTAAGAGCATAAAAGTGATCATTTACAAGTGATTTTAGTGATCAAAGCTTAATGAGAATAAGCGATCAAAGTTAATGCAATTGGGTGATAAAAGCTGGAGAGAATATGCAACATAGAAGCTCCTATTTATAAGAAGCCTATTTGATCACACTTTGCCCTAAAAAGAAAAGTTCATGATCTTGCCCTGGGTGTTTGTAAATTTATATGATGTAGAGGTACTCTAAGCCATGATTAGCCTAGTGACAGATCTACTTACTTCTGAATTCATAATGTATGATCTTGTACAATTTATCCTATTTTCATACAGTTTAGGGCTCGAAGGTGGGATGGTTTACTCGTTTACTTCAGTATTCAAGCTTATATTCGTAACGCTGTCGATTTAAGTTCTGTAGGGTGGAATATTAAATGAGCAGGTAAATCAGCGGTCATTACGGGTAATTATCTACCCACTTAACAAGTTAATGAAATGTTAAACTTTAACTCATTAAAGTTATCAGCATTCCTATTGATGTAGATCATATAAGTTGTATGCAATTTAAGTAAGCTGTCGTTAGTGTTGTGATCGGTTTACAACGTGCATGCAAAATATTTTCGTCAACATCAATAGGAATGACTTATGAAAAATATTACTAGAGTACTGGCAGTTTTAACGCTTTCTTTGTTCTTTTTAGCCGGTTGTGCAAGCCAACTCTATCACAATTATATTATGAGTGGTCAGGTTGTATCAACAAAAGGAAGTGAATTGGTTGTGTGCGTAGCCGATACAACTAATTTGCAAAAGAATACTGTTTTTAGCGTTTATCGTGTTGTTTACGATGAGACTGTAACGGTAGAAGGTGAATCAGGTTACGCTAGAGAGTACATAGGGAAAGTGCGTTTAGGTAATACAAAAGACAAACATTTCGCTAATGCGACTATCTTAAGTGGCAAAATACAGCCCAGTGATATTATTGAATTTACTCCCAAATAATAAGCTAACTTACAATAGTGATAAAGTAAATTAAAACAGTCAAAAGAGCCGTATCGGCTTGATAGTTATTTAACAAGTGGAGCAAACTATTAGAAGCGTGGTAGCACCGATAAACCATTAGTATCTATTCTTTGAGATGCTTTGTCTTGTGATTCCACTGCTTCAGTGTATAGAAAGCAAGCAGATATTGCTTAAGTATTTGGGCAGTAGTGTTTAGTAAGGCTCACAGAATTTGGCTTGTGTTCATATTAGCCTTCTGTTTTCTTGCTCACATTTGAGATAACACAACACTCTTGAAGTCATAAACTTACCTTCTAAAGAATTGCTGCTCTTGTATAAATAATATTAATACTTTGCTTGTTAATAAAGTGGGCAAATAAGGCTTATTAAAATTGTATAAAGCTATTCGATTGAATCACTCTTTTAACATTGTTAATAGCTGTTGTTATTTTGTCAACACCAGTAAATAGTTAAAAAACCATTGAGCTATGAGCCACTCATAGGTTTATCTTGTGTTAATAAATCATCAATGCGGCGATTAACTAAAAATAAAAAGGGTAGACATGAAGGTTAGTGAGTTAGCAAAAACATTTGGTGTAAATAAAGACACAATTCGATATTACACACGGATAGGGTTGTTGCGCCCATTAAAATCAGTAGAAAACGGCTATAAATTTTATACTATAACTGAGCAAAATCGCTTCAAGTTCATATTGAGTGCACGTGATTTAGGTTTCTCGATTGAAGATATAAAACAAATATTATCAGAGTCTGACGTGGGTAAAGCACCTTGCCCAACAGTAAGAGTATTAATTGAAAAAAGACTACACGAAACTGAGCAAAGGTTTATAGAAATGACAAAGTTGAGAAATAGAATGCGTGCGGCTATGGTGACATGGAAGAACAGGCCTGATAAGGCGCCCAGTAACAATGTTATTTGTCATTTAATTGATAACTATCAGTTGCCTAAAAATGGAAAACAGAAATAGCAGAGTACTTAACTTTCGAAAAAAGAGGGTTTTATGAGTGATACAAACAATAACAGCAAGGCAAGTAAACACTCTTGCTGTCGAAGTAAAAGTGTAGCGGCCAGCAATAGTGAAATTAAAGATATCAAAAAAGAGTCGGAAAGAGCAATCGCTGGAAATGATGTGCTGACACAAGAGGTACACCATCTAATTGTTGAAGGTGCAAGTTGTGCTAGCTGCGTAAGTAAAATTGAAAAAGCATTGCGCGGTGTTGATGGTGTACAAACTGCTGAAATGAATTTTGCGCAGCGCAGCGTTATGGTTACTGGAAATGTAAATGATGCCAGTTTGATAAGCGCCATTGAAATTGCTGGGTACAACGCAAAAATTGACGCTAGTGAGTCAGATGAGGAAGCGTTAGACGAGAAAGAAAAGGCCGATTGGCAATATTATAAAAAGCTAATGCTAGACACGGTCATTGCCTTAACACTGGGCGTACCCTTAATGGTCTATGGCCTAATGATTGGCGAAATGACCGTTAATACCACAAGCGAGAGACTCGTATGGTTCACTGTCGGCCTCGCAACCCTTGGCGTTATGTATTTCTCAGGTAAGCATTTTTATGTTGGTGCGTGGAACTCGCTAAAAAACCATTCAGCGAATATGGATACCCTTATTGCATTAGGCACCGGCACCGCTTGGATATATTCAATGGTAGTGGTCTCGGTTCCTGAATTACTCCCGCAAATGGCACGCCATGTCTATTTTGAAGCAACGGCTATGATTATTGGCCTAATCAATCTTGGTTTAGCGCTAGAGGTCAAAGCGCGTGGAAAAACCTCTGACGCGATTAAAAGATTAATTGGCTTGCAAGCCAAAACAGCGAGAGTAATTCGAGATAATAAAGATATCGACATTCCTATAGAAAATGTCTTGCTTAATGATCTAATAAGAGTACGTCCAGGCGAAAAAATATCAGTCGATGGCATTGTAGAAGAAGGTCATACTGCTGTGGATGAATCGATGTTAACGGGCGAACCCATGCCGGTTGAAAAAAGCGATGGTGACAAGGTGGTCGCAGGAACCATCAATAAGTCTGGTTCAATAGTGTTTAAAGCAACGCGTGTTGGTAAAGATACTGCTCTAGCACAGATCATCAATATGGTGAAAAGAGCGCAAAACTCTAAACCACCGATAGGGCGTTTAGCAGATGCTATTTCAGCTTATTTTGTACCGGTAATCATGATTATTGCTGTCTTAAGTGCGCTGGCATGGTTGAACTTTGGACCGTCGCCAGCCTTGGTATTCGCGATTGTTTCGGCAACTACGGTATTAATTATTGCGTGCCCTTGCGCGTTGGGTTTAGCAACACCTATGTCGGTAATGGTGGGTGTAGGCAAAGCAGCAGAAGCTGGTGTATTGATTCGTAACGGTGAAGCGCTGCAAACAGCGTCAAAAATAACCACCATGATCCTAGATAAAACCGGCACTATTACTGAGGGTGCACCCAAGGTCACCGACGTACTGTTGGCTGATGGTCAGGCCCGAGACCATATACTAATGCTTGCAGCGAGTATTGAGGCTGGCTCAGAACATCCACTGGCAATGGCAATTGTCGAAAGCGCTAATGAGCAGGGTATTGAGCCTAAAAAAGTAAAGGGGTTCTCATCAATAGTCGGAAAAGGTGTAGAGGCTTCACTTGATGAAAACAAGCTATTGTTCGGTAATGAAAAGCTAATGAAAGAGCGAGGTATCAGTATAGGTGCGTTTGTAGATAAAGCGCAAGCGCTCGCCGAAGAGGCAAAAACACCTATGTATTTTGCGGTTAATAATGAGCTGGCCGCAATCATAGCAGTGGCAGATCCTATAAAAGCAGATTCTATTGAAGCTATCGCGAGGCTTCAAAAAAACGGTATTCGTATTGTGATGCTGACGGGTGATAACCGATTAACCGCGAAGGCTATCGCAGCCAAAGTCGGTATCAGTGAATATTTTGCTGAGGTAATGCCCGAGGATAAAGCCAACAAAGTCGCTCAATTGCAAGAAGAGGGTGAAATAGTCGGCATGACCGGTGATGGTATTAACGATGCACCTGCACTGGCGCTTGCCAATGTAGGCTTTGCAATTGGAACGGGCACAGATGTCGCGATTGAGAGTGCTGATATCACGCTTATGCGAGGTTCGTTACATGGCTTAGCTGATGCTATTGCTGTGAGCAAGGCAACTTTAACGAACATTAAACAGAATCTGTTTGGCGCATTTATATATAACGTTGCGGGCGTGCCCATAGCAGCTGGTGTGTTATATCCATTCTTTGGTTTGTTATTAAATCCAGTTATTGCAGGGGCTGCAATGGCTTTCTCTTCACTAACCGTGGTGACTAACGCAAATCGTCTTCGCTTCTTTAAAGCGAAAGACCATTAGGAGTATTAAATTATGCTGTGGATAAACTTAGTAGGGGTAGCACTTATAGCACTTATTGTATGGTGGTTTTGGATGTACAAATCGTCTGGTGTTGCTATGCAGAATGGTGCAATAGAGGTGTTAGTGAGGGAAGGTGTTTATCAACCATCAAATATAAAAGTACCGGCTAACGAAGAATCGACTATCACTTTTATAAGAACTGATGCATCACCGTGCTCTGAAACTTTACAAATTCCAGACTTAGACATTAATGCGACCTTGGGTTTGAATAAAAGAGTGAATGTAACGATCCCTGCTTCCAAACCCGGACGATACGCATTTCACTGTCAAATGAATATGTATGTAGGTGAGTTAATTATTGAATAAGTCGAGTGACGTTTATGCACTTACTTATATTTTCACTCGTAAAAAAAGAGCAAAAACGCTCAACATTAACAAAGGGGATAAATTATGGATGGGGTAATTTCATTTTTATTATTTGCAGGCTTTTTTTACTTGATGATGCGGTTTGGCTGCGGATCGCATATGGCTCATGGCCACCACAAAAACGCAACAACAGATAAGACAGAGTCAAATGTCGATCCAGTTTGCAACAAAATAGTTGAACTTGATAAAGGTTATGGAAAGTTGCATGAGGGCACACTTTACCGGTTTTGCTCTAAAAGCTGTCTTGATGAATTTGACCAAAATCCTGATAAATATTTAACCCAAACAAGCGACAAAGGAGCCTGAACGTGAACCACAAAATATCTTTAATGGCCTTTGGCCACGCAAGCAGTCTATTCATCAGCATTAGTTTTACGCTTTGTGTGGTGTTTGATCTGTTATTTCCGCAACACGCGATGTATGAAGTGTGGTTGAAGTTGTTGCCTGGTTTTGAATGGATAAGCTGGCAGAGTTTCTTTTTAGGGCTTGTTGAGAGTTATATGTATGGCTGGTTTATCACGCTTATCTGGGTGCCTCTATATAACTTCTTTGGAAGCAAGGCGAAATAATATGAGTGAACCAATAACACATTCAGGGATATGGGTACTAGCGGCGATCATGATTGTGCTTGTCTCATGGTATATGTATAAATATTTGGCTCCTTCATCTTGGCATGAATGGGCAGGGGCTGGGGTGGTACAAGCTTTTATTATTGCGTTATATGCGGAAATGTATGGATTCCCATTAACTATTTATTTACTTGCGCGTTTTGGTGGTCTCGACCGAACCGGACTCAGTGCCAATCTGTGGTCTTCTTTGATGGGGATGGGCGAAACAGGGATGATGATCTCAATGATTTTGGGCTACATCTTACTTTTCATTGGCATCGGCATCTTTTTTCAAGGCTGGCGTCAAGTACACCGAGCCAGACACGAAAATAAATTAGTGACTGATGGACTTTATGCCCTGGCACGACATCCACAATACACGGGGTTATTTATTGCATTGTTTGGTGAAGGCGTGGTGCATTGGCCAACACTTTTCTCTGTTGGATTGCTACCGATTATCATCTTTATCTATTACCGACTATCCAAACGGGAAGAATTAGCGGTAATAAAAGAATTTGGTGAGGAATATATCGAATATCAAAAACGAGTACCGATGTTTATCCCTCGCGTATCGCAATGGAAGTCTTTTATCGCTCAATCGAAATAAATACGAAAGTGGAGATTGAAGCGCCATGTCACTAGCCTCAGTCACTATCGATGTACACATTTTATAAAGGAGTAATGCTGCTTCTTTGTAATTTAACAATTCAACCGATCTAAAGACATCGTTGGTTTTTACTCTGGCAATGGCTAAAAATTCGATTTGACAGGCGCGTCCTTGAAAGAGACTTGCGCCCATCAATTTAGTTGTGCCAGCGCATCGACATAGTAATAGCAAAGTCGCTGAAATAGGTACTTAAATAATTTATTAGGAGATTTCCATGGCACAAGAACTACAAAAATTGCCGGATATAAAAGTTTCACCTAAAACTATCACTTTGGGCGTTATCACCGCGATCCTACTTTATATTGGATTCAGCAGTTACTACACAGTGTCTGCCGAATCTGTTGGCGTGTTGCAGCGCTTTGGTCACTATCATCGGATTCTTGACCCGGGACTTCATTGGAAAATTCCGTTTGGTGTAGACACAGTAATACAAGTGCCTATCAAGCGTCAGTTGAAAGAAGAGTTTGGTTTTGGAACACCCGGAGCTACCTTTGTGAATCAAGTGGCATCTAAGCAACAATGGAATTTAGAAACTACGATTGTCACAGGCGATTTGAACACTGCACAAGTGGAGTGGGTGATTCAGTTTCGAATTGAGAACGCCTTCGACTTTTTATTTAAAGTGCGAGATCCAGGTGAAGCACTACGGGATATTTCGGAGTCGGTTATGCGCGAAGTTGTCGGGGATCGTACAGTGGACGAAGTATTGACCGTTGGACGCCAAGAAATAGAAACTAATGCGCAAATTCAAATGCAGGAGGTCGTTAATTTATATGAAATGGGATTGCGCATTGACCAAGTGCAACTTAAAAACGTTAATCCACCCGACCCGGTTCAATCATCTTTCGATGAAGTGAATGAGGCTCAACAGGAACGAGAAAGAATGATCAATGTTGCCCATGGGGAGTACAACAAAGCCGTACCACGGGCAAGAGGTAAAGCGGATCAAAATATCCAAGCAGCACAAGGTTATGCCATTCAAAGAGTGAATCAAGCCCAAGGCGATGCTTCCAAATTTAATGCTTTACTTACCGAATATGTCAAGGCCCCCGAAGTCACCGAACGCCGCTTGTACTTAGAAACGATGGCGGAAGTGCTGCCACAGGTTAAACAAAAAATCGTTCTGGATGTGAGGGCTGGAAACGTACTGCCATTGCTTAATCTAAATCGTCAACAAGGAATCCAATAATGAAAAAGCTACTGATTACTTTAGCAGTGTCAATTTTTCTAGGGATCATCGTATTGGTTCAATCCCTCTACAAGATCGATGAAACAGAACAAGTCATCATCACACAGTTTGGCAAGCCTATTGGCGAAGTCATTTCAGATTCAGGGTTAAAGCTAAAAGTACCGTTTATTCAAACCGTCAATCGAATTGAAAAGCGCATCTTACTTTGGGATGGTGCGGCCAACGATATGCCTACTAAAGATAAGCTCTATATTACTGTCGATACATTCGGGCGATGGAGAATAAAAGATCCGTTACAATATTTTTTACGACTTCGAGATGAACGCAGCGCACTTTCTAGGTTGGAAGACATTCTTGGCAGTGAAACACGCAACGCCGTTGCCAAACACGAACTCATTGAAATCATCCGCACTACAAAAGATCGAAAACCAGCGGTAGATCCTTTATTAGAAAATGCAAATATCAGCACGCTTCTTCCAATTACCCGTGGCCGTCGTCAAGTCGAACAGGATATTTATGCGGCAGCATCTAATAAACTCTTGGAATTTGGCATAGAGCTTTTGGATATTCGATTTAAACGGATCAATTATAACGAAAGTGTTCGCCAGAAAATCTATCAACGCATGATCAGTGAGCGACAACAAATTGCTGAACGTTTTCGTTCGGAGGGGGCGGGTGAGGCCAATAAAATAATTGGTAATATGGAAAAAGATCTGCGGGAAATCGAGTCTGTAGCATATAAAACTATTCAAACAATTCAAGGTGATGCAGACGCTAAGGCAACTGAAATTTATGCTAATTCATATAATAAGTCCAAAGAATCACGTTCGCTGTATAATTTCGTAAAAACCCTAAAAACGTACCAGACTATTATTGATAAAAATACCACCCTTGTGCTGACGACCGACAGTGCGCTTTACAAACTCCTAAGTGATGGAAAAACGGTTGTCGAAGAATGAAGCATCATCTCATTATATTTTCTGAACCTTTGATAGAGAAAGTGATATGCATGAAACTGAAGCATTTGAATGGATCTTGTATAAATGAGGGCAACGTTATATGACGGATAATATACCAAGTCTTTCAATTACGGCTACTATATCTTCTGGACCTGATTCGATTGAGCTACTTAACTCTGAATGTTTTTGCCTTAGCCTGGATACCAAAGCTTTAAAACAAGCATTGGAGTCTGAAATTGGTCAACCTGGCCTATTTGATTTGATTCAGCAGCGTTGTCCTTATTTGTTCGCTACACGTCCTGTATTTGTCTCTCAGGCAAATATGGCACGCATGGAGCAAGTTGTTCATGCTATCGAGTTAGTTGTGGCATTGCCGGCCTATCGCAAAGAAATCTTAGGTGATTCAACGCACATTGCGAGCCATAATCCAGGTGGCGCTAAGGGCGTATTTTTCGGTTACGACTTTCATGTCACTGAAGGCGGCTTTGGACTGATCGAGATTAACACCAATGCGGGTGGAGCCATGCTCAACGCAGTATTGGCAAGGGCGCATCGGGCATGCTGTCCGGCAATAGAAAAAATTGTGTCAGCGCAAAACAAGTCCAACGTCCTTGAAGACGAAATAGTAGCGATGTTCCGTCAAGAGTGGTCTCTATCAGGTCATGAACGAGCGTTACGTAGCATAGCCATAGTCGATGAGAATCCGACACAGCAGTATCTATATCCAGAACTTCTGTTGTTTCAGCAACTGTTTCAAAGACACGGATTAGGGGTCGTGATTGCAGACCCGTGTGAGTTCACTTTGCATAAAGGTGTGCTTAAACACGGCAATATGAATATCGACTTGGTATACAACAGACTGACAGATTTTACCCTTAGTGAGCCTGCCAGCGCTACGTTGCGTGAGGCTTATTTGCAAAACATTATAGTGCTCACGCCCAACCCGCAGTCGCACGCCCTGTTTGCGGACAAGCGTAACCTTGTGTTGCTTAGTGATCCAATACGGCTACAGGCATTAGGGGTGCCAAAGGCCACACAAGATATTTTGCTTGCTGCGATCCCCCACACTGAGATTGTGCTACCCGAAAACGCTGAGCGCCTTTGGCGCAAGCGCCGAGGGCTTTTTTTCAAGCCTTTCGCTGGGTTTGGCGGTCGCGCTGCCTACCGTGGCGACAAGTTAACAAAGCGTGTCTGGAAGGAAATCCTCACAGGTGGTTATATAGCACAAGCTTTGGTGGTACCCGGTAGTCGGGTTGTTTCGGATCACGAACCGGCACAAGTTCTCAAATTCGATTTGCGCAACTACACCTATGACGACAAGGTGCAATGGGTCGCTGCACGTTTGTATCAAGGCCAGACTACAAATTTCCGTACCCTAGGTGGCGGTTTTGCACCGGTCTACGAAGGGCCAATTGACCCTGGTGAAATAATTTGTTCAACCTCATCCGAATCGGACAATGAATTCTTCCATATTGCTGGTCACAGCAATATCGGTTGCCATGAAGCGGTTGTGCAACATGAAACCCGATTGTTTTTAATTGAAGAAAACACAGTAAAGTCACTCAAACATGATTCCTACCTTGAACTCGTTCGCGGCAAGTCTACTGCGCCAGAGTTTGCCGGTCGTCGTTTCATGTTAGTCGACTGGTATTTACGACTTGCATGTGGCCAACCGGAAATCGTTGTTAATGAAACTTGTAGTTGGTTGGTATTCGATGCCGAAGGGAGGCTGGACTTTAACGCAGCCCATGAAATTGATGCTGAAACAGCGCCAACAGAAACCCATTGTACGCAATTAAAGGAATTGGTGTTTGGTGTAATAGCGGTAAGTAACAGCAAATAAATAACCAATAGGAGGCTCACTATGCTCATTCGGAAGATTACTTAATTATATAATTTGAGCCGATGGGGTTTGTAAAACTAATTCAGTAAACATTTTAATTCAATTACCAATAGGGGGTTCGACATATGGATCATCATCATAAACACAACGAACAGGGCAAAGAGTCAATCTCTCTTACTAGTGCAGTTGCGATGGGAACTGGCGTTATGATTGGTGCCGGTATTTTTGCACTAACAGGTCAAGTAGCCGAATTAGCCGGGCCTTTCTTTCCATTTGCTTTTATTGTCGGCGCTATAATTACTGGATTCAGCGCTTACAGTTATATAAAAATGTCCAATGCATGGCCATCATCGGGTGGCATTGCAATGATTTTGCAAAAGTCGTATGGCACTGGTGCCATTGCCGCAGGCGCGGCTTTATTGATGGCAATATCCATGGTTATTGCAGAAAGCCTCGTTGCTAGAACGTTTGCTTCATACGTGTTGCGACCTTTCGATATCACCGGTGGTCCATTGGTCCCCATCATATCTGTTGGCGTCATACTTTTTGCATTTGCCGTCAATATGGCTGGAAATCGTTCGGTTGGTTTTCTGTCGGCAATCATGGCGGTCATTAAGATTGGTGGTATTTCACTGTTTGCCATAGCCGCATTATGGTCAAGTGGGTTTCAATTCTCGGCCAATGTTGATTCTGTATCTACGTTTAGTTTGACTGGCTTTATTGCGTCAGTCGCGCTCACCATTCTAGCCTTCAAAGGCTTTACAACCATCACTAATAGTGGGTCGGAAATCACTAACCCTCATCGAAATATAGGTTTGGCTATCATTATTTCTATAGCACTGTGTGCTGTCGTTTATGTGCTTGTCACATTTGCTGTTGGCTCTAGCCTTTCCATTGAAGAAATCATCTCAGCAAAAGATTACTCGTTAGCTGAAGCAGCCGAGCCAGCCCTCGGTCGCACTGGATTTTATTTAACAATCGTCCTTGCTGCTGTGGCGACATTGTCCGGCGTATTGGCGAGTGTTTTTGCAGTATCGCGCATGTTGGCCATGATGACAGATATGAAAATGATCCCACACAGCCATTTTGGGATGTCAGGCTCTATTCGTAAACACACACTTGTATATGCTGTGGTGATTGCGTCGTTACTTGCCGTATTTTTTGATATCGGA
Organism: Pseudoalteromonas sp. 20-MNA-CIBAN-0454; assembly: GCF_040308685.1. Lineage (NCBI taxonomy): Bacteria > Pseudomonadati > Pseudomonadota > Gammaproteobacteria > Alteromonadales > Pseudoalteromonadaceae > Pseudoalteromonas > Pseudoalteromonas sp. 20-MNA-CIBAN-0454. The sequence continues at coordinate 11,291 of NZ_JBEOOB010000052.1, forward strand.
AGGATTGCTTCTCTTGGCGCTTTTTTATACATCGTAATGGACATGATCATTCAATGGGGTGTTTATCGCTATATGCGAAAGGAAATAAGTGCTTCGTCACCGATAATTTTGATGGCGTTGACTTTCGATGCGATTATTCTAACGGCTCTTACAATGTACAAAATAAACACAGATCCGCTCATCGTTGTGTATTCAGCGGTTGCTATTGTTAGCATATTTTCATACGAGCGCTTTTACTTGTCTAAATGGTACGGTAAAGGCCCAAATGAAACATCTGAGTAATCAGAGCCATAATCAAATAATTAGCGAAGATAAATACGATTAAACTGAGGAGTAACACTATGCAAGTTGAAACCATTAGAGACGTACTTAATTGGACTGTTTCATTTCATAAAAACTTAAAGGACTGCTTAAAACACTGTTCTGAACAAAATAAAGATGAGCGGGCACAAATGACCCTTCACTACTTGTCTGGTCACGAAGCGAGTTTAGAGCGCATTGTAAAAGGGTTTGTAAATACTGCTGATAAAAAAGCATTGAACACTTGGTGTTATGACTATATCGGAAAGTACCCCATTATTGAGCATGGTCATTGCGACTCACCCTTTAAAGAATTAGATATGACGCACATTATGGAAAAGACAGTAAACCATCACGAACAAGTTATTGAGTTATACACTCACCTTTATTCTCGCGTCAATATAGACAGTGCCAAAGAGTTGCTCAATACAATAAAAGATGTTGAGGAAAATGAAATTAAACGAATGGTACAAGCGGTTAATCGGTTCTCAGACATGTAATTGACAGTGTAGCTGGTAATGCTCATTGAGTAAGGGACTTTGTTGCTACTGATTAGACGATAACTATAGAAACTAATCAATGGCATTTAATGGTCTGCGTTTATCAAAAACAATACAGATCTGTTGATCAGTTTTAAGTATAAATTAACAGCATATGTATTAGATATTATAAAAATTTACACTTTTTCAAAAAAATGGATAATTAGTATGAGCAAATTTGAGCATAAAGTTGGGGTATCAGAGGTGAATTTAGTGGTTCGTTATTTAAAGCTCACTAATGTAGATGGAACTAAAGTAGATGCGATTCTTCATGATATTGATACTACTTTTGGCGTTAATAAAGTGTCATTTGAGTATGAGAAGCAAACTCTACACGTCAGCTATGATGCAACACATTGCAGCTTACAGAGCATTAAAAATACAATAAAAATAAATGGAGCAGATATTTCGTATGATTGGTGGACTAACTTTAAAGAAGGCTATTATGAGTTCGTAGATAAAAATATTAGAGAAAATGCTAAGCACAAGCCATGGAGTTGCCATGCATCGCCACCGGGTAGTGCAAAAAGTAAAAAATCACGAGACAAAAAAAATTAGTGTGTATAATCAATCGGAGCCAACGGAAAAACGTATATAGCATAATAGATGTTTTAGTTGGTTTCGTAAGTTTAGTTATATGTTTAGAAGAGGGTGTTCAGGGTTCTGTGTCAGCTTAAATGGTAGTGTTTAGAAATCTGTGTCATTTCAGTATTATTAAGAAAACAGGAGTGACACATGACTCAATCTTTCGATTTCAACAAAGCATTAGCTGAACTTCAAGCTGGTAAAGGTCTTACTGGCGAAGACGGTGTTCTAACACCCTTAATCAAACAACTCACCGAAGCGGCTCTTAAAGCCGAATTAGAGCAGCATCTACAATCTGAGACGCAAGTTAACCGTAAAAATGGTTCAACCAAAAAAACAGTTAAGTCATCCATAGGCCAATTCGAACTTGAAACGCCCAGAGACCGTTCAGGGTCGTTTGAACCTCAGCTAGTTAAAAAAAAACAAACAAAGTTAACGCCTGAAATTGAGTAAGCGTATAGCTAACGACACCTAGCCTTTCTTAATGTTCCAAGGTAACAGCGGCTCAAGGTTATCAGGTTGCTCAGCTAGGTGCTGTAAGCAAGTAGAAATATAGTCATGCACCACAAGGTTATTTGCCTTCGCAGTTTCAACAAGGCTATAAAGTACCGCACTGGCATGTGCACCCTTGCTGGTATGTGAGAACAACCAGTTTTTTCGCCCTATCACGAAGGGTTTTATGGCTCGCTCTGCGCGGTTGTTATCTATTTTAAGTCTGCCATCATCAAGGTACCGCCGGAATTTTTCAAATTGATTTATCGCGTAGTTAATGGCTTTACCTAGCGCCATTTTGGGCGGGATTTTATCTTTGTGTTTGAGCAGCCATTGGTATAACTCGTCAACAATGGGTTTGGCTTTTTGTTGTCTAACAGTGTACTTCTCTGTGGCTGGTTTATCTTTGATGGCTTGCTCAATACCGTAGAGCTTGCCAATGAGGTTGAGCGCCACATCCGCTTTGCCTGTTTTCTTATTATTGCCTTTCGCTTCGATGAATTTACGACGCATATGAGCAAGGCATGCAACCAGTGTTGCCTGAGTTTGCTCATAAGCCTTGTAGCCATCAACGTGCATATAGCCTTGGTAACCATCAAGAAAATCAACCGCACATTGGCCCGCACGGCTGTTATGATAATCGAACAGGACAATATTAGTGCTTTTACCCGGTTTATCATCACCACAACAATACAGCCACATATAGCTTGTCGCTTTATCTGCGTTAATGACGTTTAACGGGGTTTCATCGCCATGGATAACTGCTTGCGATAACAACACCTCTTTTAAGCGTTGATACAGGGGGGACAACAATTGTGCACAACGTAGCATCCAGCTCGACATGGTTTGTCTGCTTAATTCTATACCAATATCGCCTAACATTGTTTCTTGGCGATAAAGCGGTAAGCCAAACTGGTATTTACACGTGATTATTTGACTCAGCAAGCTGGCCGTTGCGATACTTTTTGGAATGGGTGATGCGGGCATCGGGGCGGATTTCACCACACAATCAATGCCTTCTTGCTCACAGTGACGGCATGTATATTTCGGGCGAATCGTTTTAATCACTTTGATATGTGCTGGCACAAACTCTAATGCTTCACTGCTGCTTTCACTCATTTTATGTAAGGTGCTTTGACAGCAATCACATACTTTTTCATCCTCATCGAGGTCAACAATCACGTCTACTCGTGGTAATTGCGCCGGCAGTGGGCGGCGTTTCGGTTTGGCTTTTTCTTTCTTTACTGAGGGCGATGTGGCCAATTGCGCTTTATCATACTCATCAAGCGTTTCTTCTGCTTCATTGAATACTTCACCCGCCCCCGGCATTTTTTCTGATTTCTTAGCGTACTCTTTGGCAAGTTTCGCATTATAAGCTTGCAGCAATTCGTGAATTTGCGCATCCTTTTTAGCTAATTCTTCATCTTTTTTAGCGACGACATGTTGCAACTCAAGCAGCATGCGCTTGAGTTGTTCTGGGTCATCAGGAAGTGAGTGTGCATCAAGTTTCATCCCTGCAATTTAACAAAGTTTTATGCACTTTTCTCGTTTGCAGGGCAAATAAAAACGGATGTGTGGCAATGATCGTTTACTGTTAATTAGATCATAGATTGATACTGCAATTCTTCATGGCCAAGCACATCATATCCCGACAACAACCAATCCAGTTGCCCAGAGCTGAGTTCAAATTCTTGCAAAGTGGCTTTATTTGGCCATTTGAACTTTTGTTTTTCGAGTCGCTTATACCACAAAGCAAACCCTGTTTTATCCCAGTACACTAATTTGAGTTTATCTTTCGCTTTGTTGCAAAACAAAAATAGCGCGCCAGTGTAGGCATCACGTTCAAGCTCGCCTTCAACGATGGCGACCAGACCATCAATCGATTTTCGAAAATCCACCGCATCGCGGTGTAAATAAATACGCTCGGATTCAACAAACATTTTCATCAGGCAAACTCGCGTAACAATTGGCTGAGGTAAGTTGCAGGCGTTGTTGATGGCAAGCTGACTTTTACTTTGCCAACAGTGAGGGTTATCGGCTGTTGCGGCTTGATAACGTCAGGTTGTTTAGTGATTTTGTCGCGAACAAAATTGCCAGGTAATGCTTTTAGCTTGTTTTTTGCGGCATAAAAAGTTGTTTTTGATAAAGTATTTTGCTGACAATACTCAGTGATAGTTAAATCACTCGATTGTTGCGCTTCTATAATACTACGCCATTGCTCAAGGCTACGTGTTTTTCTCATAGCTATCTCTTAATTGAAATTCGGAAATAGCTTAATCGTTTTGACGAGTTACTTGCAGGCGCACTTGGCTAGACGCTTACCTTTTTACTGCGTAACGCATCGATAGCAAATACTATTTATTAAGTGAGTATATTTATCCATGCTCATACTTGCTCAACTGGATTAAGCTATGGCAAATATGGAGGTAAGAGTATCATTGGCAGGTTTTACATATCTATCAATATGGGTGACTAGCAATGGCCACTGGGTGCTGTCCGGATGGCATAGCATCTGTGGTAATTAGCAAGTGTTGCCGTATTATATCCTTAGTGAGGTGGGAGCTATAATTGCCTCAGTTTTACCTACGACAAGCAATTTATCGGGTTTAGTGGCCTGCACTAATTAATATTTAATGGGTTGCTGGAATTAACTCCCAGTTATTATCACGCTTAACAGTTAGTAAATTTTTGGAAATGATTTGAGCTAAAATGATAGCGCAAACTAAAAACCCAACATGAGCTGTAATGCCGATCAGTTAAGGTTAATTGATCGGTTGACCGATCTAAATGATCGTGAATAATCCGTAATTAGTTTCGCT
>NZ_JBEOOB010000053.1:0-13593 GCF_040308685.1 Pseudoalteromonas sp. 20-MNA-CIBAN-0454
GGAAAACTAAAGCTATTCACCTCTCCTTTTTTCTTAAAAGTAGGCATCCGTTTGAGTGGTTGGTTTTTATCGAATGCGTCTTTAAAGGCGCGTTCAAGCTGTTTTAATGTTTGTTGGATAGTTTGTGCGGGCGATAGTGTTAAAAAGCCATACTCCTCGCTTTTTTTCCAAAGTTTGGAAAAGAAATCCAACTCTTGGTAGTAGCAAATTTTTTGTTTATTCTGTAACTTAAATAAGTTAATCGCTAAGGCTTTATTCCACAAGAATCGACAATTTCCCGCATATTGCGCCATTTTAGCGTTAATATCGGGTGTTGTTTTTAAACGAAATTTATAAGCTTTGCGAATAACCATACTGTTATTATATACAGTATGATTAAAAAGGAACAACCCACTTAGTCGCTTCGCGACTATTGCCTTATATCACCGACCTAAAGGAGCGGTGTTTTACGGCAAAAGTTGATAAAAAATATTAATATAAGTATTGCTGCGGCTAGCGCATGATAACGTAACGTTTTAAATTCCAAATTATGCTGTGCTTTTTTTGATCCTTTCAAATAGTGTAGCACTAAAAAAGCGCAGACAAGCTGCGCTTTTGATGTTTACATTTAATAGTAATATTAACCAATAGGTTATATTTAACTATTTTGCTCTCTCGCAATAGCACGATATGCAATATCAGTACGATATTCCATGCCATCCCAGCTGAGTTGCTTTATTAGCTCGTAAGCGCGTTGCTGCGCTTCGGTTACGGTATTACCCAGTGCGGTGGCACATAATACACGTCCGCCCGCAGTTACTACGTCATTACCGTTTTGTTTAGTACCAGCATGAAATACTTTTTCGCCAGCAGGGTAGTCAACCTGTAAACCCGATATAACATCGCCTTTAGGATAATCACCAGGATAGCCTTTAGCGGCCAGTACTACACCAACGGCTGCACGTGGATCAAACTCAATGGTGGTTTTATCCAGTTCAACACGATTAGCCGCTTCAATTAACTCGACTAAGTCTGATTGCAACCGTAGCATCATAGGTTGAGTTTCCGGGTCGCCAAAACGACAGTTATACTCAATTACTTTTGGCGTGCCATCGGTATCTATCATTAAGCCAGCGTATAAAAAGCCTGTGTACGGATGACCCTCGCTCGCCATGCCCTCTACCGTTGGGTAAATCACTTCGTTCATAATACGCTGATGAATTTCATCGGTAACTACTGGCGCAGGTGAATAAGCACCCATACCGCCAGTGTTAGGGCCAGCATCGCCATTGTAAGCGCGTTTATGATCTTGGCTAGTGGCAAATGGTAATACGTTTTTGCCATCTACCATCACAATGAAAGACGCTTCTTCACCTTCTAAAAACTCTTCGATAACTACGCGGCTACCAGCATCACCAAAAGCATTACCCGCAAGCATGTCACGAATAGCATCTTCAGCCTCGGCTTCAGTCATCGCAACAATAACGCCTTTACCTGCGGCTAAACCATCTGCTTTGATTACAATTGGCGCGCCTTTTTCTTTTAAATAAGCAAGGGCAGGGGCAACCTGTTCAAAGGTTTGGTAATCGCCACTAGGGATATTGTGACGCGCTAAAAAGTCTTTAGTAAACGACTTTGAGCCTTCAAGCTGAGCTGCGCCCGCTGTTGGGCCAAATATAGCTAGGCCGTGTTCACGAAACTTATCAACCACACCTAATACTAACGGGATCTCAGGGCCTACAATAGTAAGCTCAACATTATTTTGTTGTGCAAACTGAAGTAAACCGTCTAAGTCGTCAACATTTATTGCAACGTTCTCAAGTTTTGGCTCAAGTGCAGTGCCCGCATTACCAGGGGCTACAAATACTGTGTTTACTTTGGTGTTTTGAGCGGCTTTAAACGCAAGAGCGTGTTCGCGGCCGCCGCTGCCAATGACTAAAACATTCATGGCGAAAAATTCCTATTTAAAGCGGTTTTTTAAATTTCAGCGTCATGCGGTCACTTTCACCAATGGCTTTATATTTATCGGCATCTTGCTCGCCTAAACGTAAGCTTGGTGGTAGCGTCCATACCCCTTTAGGGTGATCGGCTGTATCTTTTGGGTTAGCATTTATTTCACTACTAGCAACTAATTCAAACCCAGCTTGTTTAGCTATTTCAATTACGTAGCTTTGCTTCATGTAACCACTGCTTTTTTGATCGTCATCGGCGCGTGCTTCAGGCAATCTATGCTCTACTACACCTAAGGTGCCACCTGGCTTGAGCGCGGTATAAAAAGATTTAAACGCACTAAGTGCGCCGTCTTTATTTTTACCCATATACCAGTTATGCACATTTCTAAAGGTAAGTATCATATCGGCGCTATTTGCAGGGGCAAGTTCGGTGTGAGTAACAGGAGCAAACTCAGTTACTATTACTTTACTAAAGCGTGGGTCTTGCGTTACTTTTTGTTCAAACTCAGAGCGAGAACGCTGATAAAAGCCAGTCGCATCTTTTGGAAAATGCGCGGCGTAAAATTTGCCATTATCTTTGAGTACAGGCGCTAAAATTTCGCTGTACCAACCACCACCGGGCGATATTTCTACCACGCTCATATTCGGCTTTAAGCCAAAAAATGCCAGCGTTTGTGCTGGATGACGAAACTTGTCACGCTCACTGTTTTTAGCAGCGCGCTGCTCATCGTTAAGTGCATTAGCAACTAATGAGTTTTCACTGTGGTTATGAGCCAAGCTTGCTGCAGAGCTAAGCGCAATAGTGGCGACAAGTATAGATTTTAAAGCAAATTTCATCATTTTATTCTTCACTGTTAGTTTAATGAACAATCAGAATACGTTAATTGATTGCAAACAAACAGAGCTAAACTCAAACTTCAGTGTTTAGCTCTATAAGTGATTAGTGGCGGAAGTGGCGCATACCAGTAAGTACCATTGCCATGCCAGCTTCGTCTGCTGCGGCAATCACTTCTGCATCACGCATTGAGCCACCTGGCTGAATTACTGCCGTTATGCCAGCGGCTGCAGCTGCGTCAATACCATCACGAAATGGGAAGAATGCATCCGATGCCATAACTGAACCTTTAACTTCAAGGTTTTCATCTGCTGCTTTAATACCAGCAATTTTAGCCGAGTAAACGCGGCTCATTTGGCCCGCGCCTACACCGATTGTCATACCGTCACGGGCATATACAATGGCGTTAGATTTAACAAATTTAGCTACTTTCCAGCAAAATAATAAGTCTTTAAGCTCTTGCTCAGTAGGTTGACGCTTAGATACAACTTTTAAATCGCCTTGCGTTACCATGCCTAAGTCGCGGTCTTGCACTAAAATACCGCCATTAACGCGTTTAATGTCTTGTCCTGCGGCTTTATCTGTCCACTGTCCACATACTAATAAACGTACGTTTTGTTTAGCCGAAACAATTTTTGCTGCAGCATCAGATACGCTAGGAGCAATAATTACTTCCACAAATTGACGCTCAACAATTGCTTCTGCGGTTGCTGCATCTAACTCTTGGTTAAAGGCAATAATGCCACCAAATGCCGACGTAGGGTCGGTTTTAAAAGCACGTTCATATGCTTCAAGAATATTGCTCCCGATAGACACGCCACATGGGTTTGCATGTTTTACGATTACACAGGCTGGTACGTCAAATTCTTTAACACACTCAAGCGCAGCATCGGTATCAGCAATGTTGTTGAAAGATAACGCTTTACCTTGCAGCTGAGTTGCTGTTGCTACTGAAGCTTCAACAATGTCGTTTTCAACATAAAAAGCCGCGTCTTGATGCGAGTTTTCGCCGTAGCGCATATCTTGCTTTTTAGTGAACTGCATATTGATAGTGCGTGGGAACTTAGTATCTTCGGCGGCTTCCTCGGTGTAATCAGGAACCATTTTACCGAAGTAATTAGCAATCATGCCATCGTACTGAGCGGTGTGCTCGTAGGCTGCTATAGCAAGGTCAAAACGGGTTTTATAGGTAGTAGAACCCTTGTTGCTTTGCATTTCGCTGATCACGCGGTCGTAGTCGCTGGCGTTTACCACAATAGTAACGTCTTTATGATTTTTAGCCGCTGCGCGAACCATAGTCGGGCCGCCAATATCTATGTTTTCAATAGCATCTTCAAGGCTGCAGTTTTCTTGAGCGACAGTATTCGCAAAGGGGTATAAGTTAACTACAACAATGTCGATAGCAGAAATATTGTTTTCTGCCATTACGCTTTCATCTTGTCCGCGACGCGCTAAAATGCCGCCGTGAATTTTTGGATGAAGTGTTTTTACGCGGCCATCCATGATTTCTGGGTGACCAGTGTGATCTGATACTTCAGTGACTTTTATGCCGTTATCAGCAAGTAGTTTACAGGTACCGCCAGTTGATAAAATATCAACACCTTGCGCTTCTAATGCGCGGGCAAATTCAACTATACCGGTTTTATCAGACACACTTAATAGTGCGCGACGAATGGGACGATGTGTATCCATTGTAGTTTGATTTCCTCAGTTTATGAGCTAGCTTAGAAGCGGGCATTTTAACTGATAACAACTCAAAAAACGACTTATTAAGGGTGAGCATTTTGCAATTAGCACTTGTAGCAATAATGCAGCTCCTTATGGATTAACTAAGGTTAAACCTTATGTTATGCATTTATTACTAGCATAATTGAGTACTTAACCTAAATTATGCTTAAAAGGTAACGCCAATCTACATGAATAATACTAACGCTTAGTGACACCAACCAACTAAAACATGAGCATTTTAGCTTATTAAATAACTAACTCAGTGCGTTGAAAATAGCTGCTAAAGATAGGTTTACTAGCTGGAAATCAGGTTAAATAGCAGGCATAAAAAAAGCACCCTAAGGTGCTTTTATATAAATTAACGGCCATAAATAGCTATTAATTTATACCCTATGTATTGGCTTAGTAAGCATGCTTACCAGTCAATACAAAAAGTATTAGTTCATGCCGTATTTTTTAAGCTTTTTACGTAAAGTACCACGGTTGATACCTAGTAAAATTGCTGCACGTGTTTGGTTACCACGTGTATACGTCATTACTTCTTCCAGTAATGGCGCTTCTAGCTCTGAAAGAACAAGGTCGTAAACGTCTTGCACATCTTGACCGTTAAGCTGCTTTAAATAGTGGTGAACAGCTTTCTTTACTGCGTCACGTAATGGCTGCGGTTTCTCGTGTGCCTGAACATGAGGGTTAGTGATAAATGGAGAAGTCACGTTTTGTTCGAACATTATTTAATCTCTTTCTTTCTTAGTTAGCTGCTAGTGTTTTAAAGTATTGCTCTAATACGTCAACTTGTGTAAGTGGGTTGTCGATCGTATTAAATACTCGCCTAAACTGACCATCACGGTCATGGGTTTGCAAATACCAAGATACATGCTTACGAGCAATTCGCGCTCCCATTGGCTCACCGTAAAACGTATGGAGATTAGTTAAATGCTCCATTAAAATACTGCGCACCTCTGCAATAGCAGGTGGCTGTAAATGCTCTCCGGTTCGCAAATAGTGGTCTATCTCCCTAAATATCCAAGGGCGACCTTGGGCGGCTCGGCCAATCATAATGGCATCTGCACCCGTATAATCTAATACCTGCTTTGCTTTTTCTGGTGATGTAATATCACCGTTTGCAACCACAGGAATCGACACCGAACGTTTAATGTCCCTAATCGTGGCGTACTCAGCTTCACCCTTGTACATACATGCGCGTGTGCGCCCATGTACGGCAAGTGACGCTATGCCATAACGTTCAGCTATTCTCGCAATCTCTACACCATTACGGTTATCCAGATCCCATCCAGTACGGATTTTAAGTGTTACAGGTATATCAACAGCATTAACGACTGCATCAATAATCTCTTCCACAAGTTCAGGAAACTGTAATAAAGCAGAGCCAGCGAGTTTCTTGTTCACTTTTTTTGCTGGGCACCCCATATTGATATCTATGATTTGTGCACCATTAGCAACATTGAATTGTGCGGCCTGTGCCATAAGTTCAGGATCAGCTCCTGCAATTTGCACCGCGCGTATTCCCGACTCACCGCTGTGATCCATACGGTTCATCGATTTTTCGGTTTTCCAAACATCAGGATTCGATGATAACATTTCAGACACAGCAAGCCCCGCACCTAAGCGGCGACAAAGTTGTCTAAATGGTCTATCTGTAATACCGGCCATAGGCGCGACAATTACGTTATTCTCAAGTTGGTATTTACCGATACGCACTATATTCAATAGGCCTCTTTTCAAGGGGCGCTAAGTTTACGGTTTTTTTAGCAAAAATCAAAGGCTATAAATTGAACAAAAGTAACTTTTTTTTGCCCTTTTCGTATTGACATTTGATAACCGTATGACAAAGCGGTTTATTTGTTTGAAATTTAAGCAGCTTTTATTTTTAGTATAAAATAGAGATAAATTTTATTTTGTAAATAAATGGTAAAGCCTGTTAAATACAGGCTTCAGATGCTTGTTTTAAGTAAAAGCTCTAAATAGCGTTGGGCAGTGCTTATGCTTTTTTAGTGCCACTTACACGGGTCCAATCACCTTCAATAGCAATGTCGTCCAGCTCAATAAAGGGGGCATAAACATCGGCAACCGATTGCGCTTGCTCGGTTAAAATTCCCGACATAGCTATTTTGCCACCGGGTTTTAATAACCCTAAAATAACACTATGTAGTTCACGTAACGGTTGCGCTAAAATATTAGCAACGACTATATCGGCACTAAATTCAGGTTGGTTTTCTGGCAGGTATACTTCTAATTTGTCGGCAACACCATTACGGTTAGCATTATCTAAGCTCGCTTCTAGTGCTTGTGGGTCTATATCTATACCAATCATGCGCTCTGCGCCAAGTTTAATAGCAGCAATGCCCAAAATGCCCGAGCCACAACCAAAATCAACCACGGTTTTACCGGTTAAATCTTGGCTTTCAAGCCATTTTAAACACAATGCGGTAGTCGCGTGAGTGCCAGTACCAAATGCAAGGCCTGGGTCGAGTAATACGTTTACTGCATCTGGATCAGGAATATCGCGCCAGCTTGGGCAAATCCAAAGTCTTTCGCCAAATTGGATTGGGTGAAAGTTATCCATCCACTCACGTTCCCAATCTTTGTCTTCAAGTTGTTCTATTTTATATGTTAGATTTTGCGCAACTGATTTATCTGCGTTTAACAGCGCTACAACGCTATCCATATCGTGATTAGCATCAAATAAGCCTATTACCGTAGTATCGGCCCAAAATTGCACAGTGCCTATTTTAGGCTCATAGATAGGCGTGTCTTTGGCGTCAATAAAAGTAACCGATGCACTACCAGCTTCAACTAGTAGATCACTAATTAAATCAGCGTTATCAGCGTTGGCGTTAATACGAATTTGGATCCAAGCCATGTTTATTTCCAGATAAAGGGGGTAAATAGAAAAAAGGCCGCAAGAGCGGCCTTTTTAGTTTTAATATGTATTAGCCGCTTATTATTTAGCGTCTAAAAAGCTTTTCAGTAAATCAGAGCGAGAAGGGTGACGTAATTTACGCAGTGCCTTTGCTTCTATTTGACGAATACGTTCACGTGTTACGTCAAACTGCTTACCTACTTCTTCTAAGGTGTGGTCGGTATTCATATCAATACCAAAACGCATACGCAGTACTTTAGCTTCACGGGCTGTTAGGCCAGCAAGTACGTCGTTAGTTGCGCCACGAAGCGACTCCATAGTTGCCGAATCAATTGGCGAATCAATGGTCGTATCTTCGATAAAGTCACCTAAATGCGAATCTTCATCATCACCAATCGGTGTTTCCATCGAAATTGGCTCTTTAGCAATTTTAAGTACCTTACGAACTTTGTCTTCAGGCATCATCATGCGTTCAGCTAATTCTTCTGGATTTGGCTCACGGCCCATTTCTTGTAACATTTGACGTGAAATACGGTTAAGTTTATTAATCGTTTCAATCATATGTACCGGAATACGGATCGTTCTTGCTTGGTCAGCAATAGAGCGCGTAATTGCTTGGCGTATCCACCACGTAGCATAAGTCGAAAACTTATAACCACGGCGATATTCAAACTTATCAACGGCTTTCATCAAACCAATATTACCTTCTTGAATTAAATCCAAGAACTGTAAACCACGGTTTGTATATTTTTTAGCAATTGAAATTACCAAACGTAAGTTAGCTTCAACCATCTCTTTTTTCGCACGGCGAGCTTTAGCTTCACCAATACTCATACGACGGTTTATGTCTTTTATACGCTCAATATTTAAGCCAGTGCTACTTTCAATAACACGTAACTTATTAAGACTACGAATGATCTCAGGCTTAACTTCTTCAAGTTTTGCCGAGTACTTTTCGTTAGCTGCAATTTCTAAATCAACCCAAGTTGCATCCGTTTCGTTATTAGCAAAGTGCTTAACAAACGTTTTCTTTGGTAACTTAGCAATTTGTACTGCTTGTTTCATGATAAGACGTTCTTGAACGCGAACTCTGTCCATCATTTCACGCATGTTATTAACCATGCGATCAAATTGCTTAGGTATTAATTTAAAGGTTTTGAATAACTCACCAATTTCAAATATAGCGGCAAGAGAATCTGGGTGCGAGCGACCTTTAGCTTCAAACGTTTCACGTGCTTTATTATATAAATCACGTAAATTTTCAAAATGAACACGTGCTTCTTCAGGATCTGGCCCTGTGTCTACTTCTTCTTCGTCTTCATCATCTTCGTCGCTGTCGTCATCGTCTTTATCGTCATCATTAAGTTGCTTAGCACTTAATTCTGAACCAATATTAGTTGCTGAAATTGGCGCTGTATCTTCATTAGGATCAATAAAGCCAACGATAATATCGCTAAGGCGCATTTCTTCTGCTTCAAACTTATCCCACTGCTCGAGTAGGTAAGTAATTGCTTCAGGGTATTCAGCAACCGAAATTTGTACTTGGTTAATGCCTTCTTCAATACGCTTAGCGATTACAATTTCGCCTTCACGGGTCAGAAGTTCAACAGTACCCATTTCACGCATGTACATGCGTACCGGATCCGTTGTGCGGCCGATCTCTTTTTCTACGGTCGCAAGGGCTGCAGCGGCAGCTTCAGCTGCGTCTTCGTCTGTCGTTGTTTCTTGCATCATTAGTTCATCGGCATCTGGCGCGTTTTCGCTAACCTTGATACCCATGTCATTAATCATGCTAATGATATCTTCTACTTGATCTGAGTCTATAATATCTTGTGGAAGGTGATCATTTACTTCTGCAAAAGTTAAGTAGCCTTGCTCTTTACCTTTTAGAATCAGAAGTTTTAATTGTGACTGAGGAGTTGGATCCATAGAGATTTTTTCTTCCACTCTGATAAGTTGATACAACAGGCGCCATCATGTAGTTTGCCTTAAAGCTAAACTAGAATAATGTGACGCAGTGAATAGCGTAGTATAACAGTTTAAATCAAATTTGACTAGCTGTTAGTCGCTTTTAACGCTGTCATTAACAAATGACATTCAAGTCTTTCATCGCTATTTAGACCTTGCGTCTTATCCTTTATTAATAGGGTCTCTAGTCGATAATTTAAACACTGATCTTCAATAAATTTAAAAGTATTTTGAAAAACAGTCTCTAAACGCTCTTCATTTATTTGATGTTGCCACGTTGCCAGCTTAGTTAGCGGGTCATAATCGTCAGTGCCTCTAAAAAATTCGAGCAACTGCGCTGTGGTAACATCTTCTTTTTGCAACGCTTGATGTTGTAACCGTAGTAGCAAACCAATGCCGGCAATATTCATTTGTGCTAAATCGGGCAAATAGGGCACGCTTTTCGCCATTTGCGGGTGTTGAATTAAAATACCGATTGCTTGGCGCATGGGGGTTATTTTAAATTTTCGCTCAATAGAATGCTGTTGCTTGGGGGTTTTTAAGCGATTATTAAGCTGCTCACGAGTACGGCCAATTAATCGCCCGAGCTGCTCAAGAATATTTTCTTGATAAAACTCACTAGGAATTTTTTCAATTAATGGCAATGCGGCACTAAGTAACTTGGCTTTACCCGAATCAAGCGTTAAATCTATTTCAAGGCTGAGCTTATTGAATAACACTTTAGTGAAATCATCGGCTGCATTTAATCTTTGTTCAAACTTATCTTTACCTTCGGCTTGTACTAAGGAATCGGGGTCTTCGCCGTCGGGTAAAAATACAAAGTTTAATGCTTTACCATCATTTAAATAAGGCAGTGCGTTTTCGAGCGCACGCCAAGCTGCATCACGCCCTGCACGGTCACCATCGTAACAACAAATTACTTTATCTGTTGTTCTAAATAGAGTGTGCATATGCTCACTGGTTGTTGCTGTCCCAAGTGCTGCAACGGCATATTCAATACCTTGCTCTGCCAGCGCCACCACATCCATATAACCTTCAACAATCAGTACATGGTCGAGCTTTTTATGTGCTTGTTTAGCTTCATATAAACCATAGAGTTCAAAGCCTTTATGAAAAATACGTGTCTCTGGCGAGTTTAAATATTTAGGGCCTTGATCGGCTTGCATTACGCGCCCACCAAAGGCAACAACGCGGCCACGTTTATCGCGAATAGGGAACATTAAACGATCGCGAAAAAAGTCAAACTGTCTGCCAGGTGTTTTTTCTGAGGCGAGTTTTAGCTCTACCAATTGCTCTTTTTGTTCTTTGTTACGGCCAAGCTGTAGGCACAAACCATCCCATTCACTTGGTGCATAACCTATCATGAACTTTTTAACTATTTCGCCGCTTAAGCCCCGGCCTTTAACATATTCAATAACAGCGGCAGAATTACTATGGTGCTTTAACTGGTGTTGATAAAACCTTGCAGTATGGAGCATTAAATCGTAATCAGAGCGTTTTTGCGCTGCAGTACGCTCAGGTGCAGAACCGCTACCTTGCTCACGGGGAACTTCTAAATTAAGTAAACTTGCAAGCTCTTCAATAGCATCAACAAACTCAAGTTTTTCGTATTCCATAACAAACGAAATAGCATTGCCGTTAACGCCACAGCCAAAGCAGTGATAAAACTGTTTATCTTGGGAAACGGTGAACGAAGGCGATTTTTCGTTATGAAATGGGCAGCAAGCTTGGTAGTCTTTACCGGCTTTTTTAAGACCTACTTTTGAGTCTATCAGGTCGACAATATCGGTTCTGGCAAGCAAGTCATCTATAAAATTACGTGGGATCTTTCCAGCCATTAGTAAAATAACGTCCTGAGATAATTAGAATAACAATGAAAGCGAGATTAAGTTTATAACCCTACAAATAAAATCAAACGATTTTATACGCATATATTAATTGCTATTAAATAGGGCGGGTGCAAATAGCACGTTTGTAGATTTGAACACAAATCGGATACAAAAACAAAGAAACCGAGCTCTAGGCTCGGTTTACTTCAATCATACTTAATGTATGTGGGAGTACTAGGCTGTTAATCGTTGCTTAATTAAACCAGAGATTTTGCCCATATCGGCGCGACCTTCAGCTTTGCTTTTGATTATACCCATTACTTTACCCATGTCTTGCATACCTGCTGCGTTAGTGTCAGCAATAGCCGCATCAATGAGAGCAATTATTTCTTCTTCACTCAATTTTTGAGGTAAGAAAGTTTCAAGTGCTACTATTTCATTGGCTTCAATATCAGCTAAATCATCACGCCCAGCATCTTTGTACTGAGTGTAAGAGTCACGACGTTGTTTAACAAGCTTCACTATAACGGAGGTAATACCTGCGTCGTCTAATGTTATTTGCTCGTCTTTTTCACGTTTCATGACTTCAGCAAGTACCATGCGAATAGGGTTAAGACGTAATTTGTCTTTGGCTCTCATCGCATCTTTTTGCGCATCTTTTAGCGTTATTAAAAGGCTCATTTATACAAGACCTAATATATTAGTATAATTTAACGCGACGTGCGTTATCACGAGAAAGTTTTTTCATGTGACGTTTTACTGCAGCAGCTTTTTTACGCTTACGCTCAGCTGTTGGTTTTTCATAGTGCTCGCGACGACGAACTTCTGAAAGGATTCCTGCTTTTTCACATGAACGCTTGAAGCGACGAAGTGCTACGTCAAACGGTTCGTTCTCTCTTACTTTAATTACTGGCATTAAAAATTCACCTACCTAAATTATGAGCGTTGCTCAAGTTGATCAAACATTGATCAAGTGGTTCAAAAATGGTGCGGTATTGTAATCCGAAGCAACACCACATGTAAAGGATAATATTAACAGAAAGCTGGCATCTAAAACAGTGTTAATTTACTTGGCGTTGATACAAACGACAAAAAACTTGCCCAGCCTTTTTTTCTTTAATTAACAACCAGTTGATTGGTGCAGTAAAGGTGCTTAACTCGCTTTCTACCTCAATGTAAATTAAAGCGTCACTGCTTAGCCATTGATTGTTTTCTAGTAAATCAGCGCTCGATTGTGCCAAGTTTTTACGAAATGGCGGGTCAACAAAAACTAGATTAAATGGCTCATTACTATTAATTTGCTCTAAAAATGCCAGTGTATTGGTATGTTTTACGTGTGCGTTTTGCAGCTTTAAAGTGCTAATGTTTAGCTCAATTTGCTTTGCTGCGGCAGCGTCAAGTTCAACAAAAGTAGCGCTTTTAGCAAATCGCGACAGTGCCTCAAAACCTAAACCGCCAGAACCAGCAAAACAGTCGAGCACATTTGCCTCTCGGGTATCTTGCATTAACCAATTAAACACTGTTTCTTTTATACGATCGGTTGTTGGGCGCAGCCCTTGTACGTCTTTAACGGGCAGCTTTCGGCCTCTAAATTGGCCACTGATCACTCTAATAAAGCCATCGCTGGATTTGCTAGTTACTTTATTTTGTGTTGTTTTTTTTCTCATTTAGCTCACTAAAAATTGGTATCTGCTATCTAGCTCAGATAATATTGCAATCATATCATAGCGTATTATTTTTCAACTGCATTAAAAGTGGTAGTATAAGCATCCTAGACAATAGATTGTGCCTTTAAACAGTTTAAAATAGCAGTTAACGCACATACTATTATTATCGTTAGTTTATCAGATTTTTATAAGTGGTTATTAGCAAGTATGGCAAAAAAAAGTAAATTACTGTCTTGGTTAGGTTTTGGTAAGTCAGATAAAAAACAACAAGCGGAACAAAGTGCCCAAGAGGCCGATAACCAACAGCAAGCGCGCTTAGCAGCAGAAAAAGCTAAAGCAGAGCATTTAGAGCAACAGCGACTGGTCGCTGAAAAAGCGGAGCAAGAGGCTGCAGAAAAAATAGCAGCGGAGCAAGTCCAAAAAGAGCAAGCCGAAAAGCTAGCGATTGAAAAAGCCAATGCTGAGTTACTCGCAAAACAGCAAGCCGATGCTCATGCATTAAAGCTAGAGCAACAGCAGCGTTTAGCAGAGCAAGAAGCGCAGATGCGCCTTGAGCAAGAAAAAGCAGCAGCAGAACAAGCAGAGGCTGAGCGTTTAGAGCAAGCACGTATTGTAGCAGAGCAAGCAGAAGTTGAGAATTTAGAGCAGCAAAAGCTTGCAGCCGAGCAAGCACAGAGAGAGCAAGCCGAAAAGCTAGCGATTGAAAAAGCCAATGCTGAGTTACTCGCAAAACAGCAAGCCGATGCTCATGCAT
>NZ_JBEOOB010000054.1:0-13393 GCF_040308685.1 Pseudoalteromonas sp. 20-MNA-CIBAN-0454
GAGATCCGAAAACAGATCAACTGTTTTTTAAAGAAAACTTGAAATAAACTGCTGTTCGCTGAGTATTTGAGCTAAACACGTTAAAAATACAACATAACTAGCAAGCTATTAACAACTAAAGATATTTTTATACCTTCTCATATTTAAAAGTAGGGTTAAACGATCTTTATATAAAGGCTAATGCCCCAGATGATCACGACGATCGACAATGCAAGTGTTACTGCAGCAGATCCCATATCTTTGGCTCTACCTGATAATACATGCCGCTCTGTGCTTACCCGATCGGTTAGGGCTTCAATTGCGGAGTTTAATAATTCGACTATAAGCATAATCAGTAGCGTACTAACAAGTAGTGCCCAATGAAGTAATGACGAAGCTAACCAAAATGATAGTGGTAACAAAATAATGCATAGGAGTAGCTCTTGTCTAAATGCGACTTCTTCTTTAAACGCGGCTTTAAAGCCAAGGTACGAACAATAGCTTGCTTTAAAAACACGCTTGAGACCGAGGCCATTTGGTTTTAATACATCTTTCATTAATAAACTCTATAAATGAAGGTCAAAATAAAGCCCCGCATTGCGAGGCTTTTATTTACGCTACACCGTATTGGTCGCGGTAAGCTTTAACTGAGGCTAAATGCTGATCCATAGTCCCTTGGCTTTCAAGGTAACTAATTAGATCTGCTAGTTTTACAATAGAGATGACTTTGGTATTAAAGTCTCGTTCAACTTCTTGAATAGCTGATAACTCGGCTTTACCTTTTTCTTGGCGATCAAGGGCGATCAATACACCACTTAGATCTGCGCCATTCTCTGCGATAATTTCCATCGACTCACGAATAGCAGTGCCGGCGGTGATCACATCATCCACTAGCATGATTTTACCTTTAAGTTCAGAGCCTACTAATGTGCCACCCTCACCGTGTGCTTTTTTCTCTTTACGATTAAAACAATAAGGTACATCTTTATTGTAATGATCTGCTAAAGCAACTGCGGTTGTCGTTGCAATAGGAATACCTTTATAAGCAGGGCCAAATAATACATCGTACTCAATGGCGGCATCTTCTAATGCTGCAGCATAAAAACGGCCTAAACGCGCTAAATCTCGTCCTGTATTAAATAAACCAGCATTAAAAAAGTACGGGCTAGTGCGGCCTGACTTTAAAGTAAATTCACCAAACTTTAATACCTGCTTTTCTAAAGCGAACTCAATAAACTCTATTTGATAATCTTTCATATACAGTGATCCTTTGCGTTATGCTAATGCTTGCTTTTGTACGTCGATAATTTCACGAATAGAGTGCTTAGCTAATGTAAGTAACTCATCGAGTTCGTCGAACGAAAACGGTTCACCTTCGGCAGTTCCTTGAATTTCGATAATTTTGCCGGTTTCGGTCAGAATGACGTTCATATCGGTTTCTGCTGCTGAATCTTCTATGTACTCTAGATCACTAATGGCTTGGCCTTTATAGATGCCTACCGAAATTGCTGCAATCATGTATTTAAGTGGGTTTGAATTGATCATCCCTTTAGCACGCATATGCGTAAGTGCGTCAACTAATGCAACACAGGCACCACTAATAGATGCGGTACGTGTTCCGCCATCAGCTTGAATAACATCGCAATCAATAGTAATAGTGTTTTCGCCAAGCGCTTTTAAATCAACAGCAGCACGAAGTGCACGCGCAATTAAGCGTTGAATTTCCATAGTACGACCGCCCTGCTTTCCACGCGCCGCTTCACGGGCATTACGTGTGTGCGTTGCACGCGGTAACATACCGTATTCTGCATTGATCCAACCTTTACCTTGGCCTTTCATAAAACGAGGTACACCCGATTCAACTGTGGCAGTACAAAGCACCTTAGTATTACCAAACTCAACAAGTACTGAGCCTTCTGCATGCAAAGTATAATTACGTGTAAATGTAACAGGTCTAATTTGGTTAGCTGTTCTTTCGCTTGGACGCATTGACGATCCCCTTAATTCAGAATTTGCGACATTATAAGTGCATGTCGGTGTAGATGCCATGCTGATTGTAAAATATTCAGTCTATTAAATTTTCCCTAGAGCTTAAGCAGTGTTACGGTATAATCATTGTAATATTGTATTTATTAATTTTAGGAAACTATCCATGATCCACAGTATGACTGCTTACGCGCGTCGCGAAATAAAAGGCGATTGGGGCACCGGCACTTGGGAAGTTCGTTCAGTGAACCAGCGCTACCTTGAAACATTTATTCGTGCACCAGAGCAATTTCGTGGCATGGAGCCAGTAATTCGTGAGCGCTTACGTAAACATTTACAACGCGGTAAAGTTGAAGTTTTCTTAAAGTTTGTAGCAAACCCTGCGCATGTTGGCGAGCTGTCAATTAATGAAGCACTTGCAGAGCAGCTAATAAATAGTGCTAAGTGGGTACAACAACACAGTGATGGTGACATTAACCCAGTTGATATACTACGCTGGCCTGGTGTTATGGAAGCACAAGAGCTTGATATGGATAGTGTAAATACTGCACTTATTGCAGGCTTTGACCAAGTAGTAGAAGATTTTAAATCTGCACGTGGTGATGAAGGTGAAAACCTACAAGAGATGATAGCTACTCGCCTTGAAGCTATTTTAGAGCAAGTAGCTATTGTAGAAACACACATGCCTGAAATTGCCAAATGGCAGCGCGAAAAGTTAGCGCAAAAACTCGAAGATTTAACGGCTAATATTGACGAATCACGCCTTGAACAAGAGCTTATTTATTTAGCCCAAAAACAAGATGTGGCTGAAGAATTAGATCGCTTAAAGTCGCATGTTAAAGAAACCAAAAAAATTCTTACAAAAGGCGGGGCATGTGGTCGTCGTTTAGACTTTATGATGCAAGAGTTTAACCGCGAAGCAAACACATTAGCATCTAAGTCTATCAATAGTGACATTACTACTGCCGCTGTAGAGCTAAAAGTGCTGATTGAGCAAATGCGTGAGCAGATCCAAAATATTGAGTAATGCTTTAATGTTCAAGCCTTAAAATTGAGCACTAAGAGTTAATTAAAGTGCAATAGTGTTATTAAAGGCTTGAGTTATTTATAACTCAAGCCTATTTATTTTAGATAGAGAAAAACATGGCTCAAACTCGCGGAAACTTATTTATTTTATCGGCACCATCGGGAGCGGGTAAATCAAGCTTAATAAATGCGTTATTGAAAAAGCATACGGATATGAAGGTATCTGTATCACACACGACTCGCGCTAAACGACCTGGTGAAGAGAATGGTGTACATTACCATTTTGTATCAACCGATGAATTTAAAGCACTCATAACTAAAGATGACTTTTTTGAATGGGCGCAAGTGTTTGATAACTACTATGGCACTTCAAAACAAGCTATTGAGTCGCAACTAGATGCTGGTATTGATGTGTTTTTAGATATTGATTGGCAGGGTGCGCAGCAAGTGCGTAAAATTATGCCTAGTGTACAAACTATTTTTATTTTACCGCCTTCAAAGGCAGAGCTAGAGCAACGTTTGAATAACCGCGGCCAAGACTCGCAAGAAATTATTGCTGGGCGTATGGCACAAGCGCAATCAGAAACGTCACATTACAACGAATACGACTTTGTAATTGTTAATGATGACTTTGATACTGCACTAACCGACATAGAAACAATTGTTATGGCGCAGCGTTTAACATTAAAAATGCAAAGCGTTCGTCATCAAAGTTTACTAAATAGCTTACTTAAATAATGTAAGCTTTGCTTATATTGCTATTAAGCAAGTAAAACAGATAAAAATTAACCACTGGCTATTGGCGAAACAGGCTGCTTGCAGTAAACTACGCCTTTGCTTTTAAATTATTTTGGAGTGCTGAGATGGCCCGCGTAACAGTTGAAGATGCAGTAGATGCAATTGGTAATCGTTTTGACTTAATTTTAGTTGCGGCCCGTCGTGCCCGTCAAATTGCTGTTGGTGGTAAAAGACCACTAGTAGACCCTGAAAACGACAAGCCTACGGTAATTGCTTTACGTGAAATTGAATTAGGTTTGGTAGATAGCTCATCAATGGACGTTATTGATCGTGAAGAGCAACAACATCAAGAAGCAGCTGAATTAGCTGCTGTTGCTGCTATTGTTGGTGGCAACCAATA
The DNA here is from genome assembly GCF_040308685.1 of Pseudoalteromonas sp. 20-MNA-CIBAN-0454. Lineage (NCBI taxonomy): Bacteria > Pseudomonadati > Pseudomonadota > Gammaproteobacteria > Alteromonadales > Pseudoalteromonadaceae > Pseudoalteromonas > Pseudoalteromonas sp. 20-MNA-CIBAN-0454. The sequence goes on from NZ_JBEOOB010000054.1 coordinate 4,130, forward strand.
ATCGACCTCCCGGTCTGATTTTAGCCAACGGCGCAGTATTTCTTCACTAGCCGTTGGCAATCCTGTCTTTTCATCGTATATTCTTAACTTACCGTTTCCTATTTGCTTCACAAGAACATTGGAGTGTGAATGTATCTTTTTGAAGGTCTTAAAAAGAAAATCTCAGAATACTTGCCAGCCGCCGACGTTGAGCTGGTGCAAAAAGCCTATGTGGTAGCCCGAGAGGCCCATGAAGGACAAACTCGTTCAAGTGGCGAGCCCTACATAACTCATCCTGTTGAAGTAAGCCAAATTCTTGCAAGTATGCATCTTGACCATGAAACACTTATGGCTGCGTTGATGCATGATGTTATTGAAGATACTAATTTTAGCCAGCAAGACTTAGCTGAAATTTTTGGTGATACTGTTGCTGAATTAGTTGAAGGGGTAAGTAAGCTCGATAAACTTAGCTTTAAAGATAAAAAAGAATTCCAAGCTGAGAATTACCGCAAAATGATTATGGCAATGACCCAAGATATTCGGGTTATTTTAATCAAGCTTGCCGATCGTACGCACAATATGCGCACATTAGGCTCACTACGCCCTGATAAGCGCCGCCGTATTGCCCGCGAAACATTAGAAATTTATGCGCCAATAGCCAATCGTTTAGGTATTCATGATATTAAAAATGAGCTAGAAGACTTAGGTTTTCAGGCTTTATATCCGATGCGTCATCGTGCACTTAAATCTGAAGTAGCTAAAGCACGAGGTAATCGCAAGGAAGTTATTTCTAACATTCAAAACGAAATAGAAATGCGTCTTGAGCAATCAGGAATAAAGGCAACTGTGTCTGGTCGCGAAAAGCATATTTATAGCATTTATAAAAAAATGCTTAATAAAGAGCTGCTATTTAATGAAGTAATGGATATTTATGCGTTTAGAATCGCGGTTGAATCTATGGATATCTGTTATCGCGTTTTAGGCGTAGCGCATAATTTATATAAACCAATTGAAACTCGCTTTAAAGATTATATTGCCGTGCCAAAAACAAATGGCTACCAGTCTTTACATACCTCTTTGGTGGGTCCGCATGGGATTCCGGTTGAAATTCAGATCCGTACCCATGACATGGATCATATGGCAGATAAAGGGGTCGCTGCACATTGGATGTATAAAAAAGCAAATGATGGTGGCGCTGGAAGTACTGCACAGCAACGTGCACGCCAATGGATGCAAAGCCTGTTAGAGTTACAGCAAAGCGCTGGCTCGTCGTTTGAGTTTGTTGAAAATGTAAAAACTGAATTATTCCCTGAAGAAATTTACGTATTTACACCTGATGGTCGTATTATTGAGCTACCTATGGGCGCAACAGCGGTTGATTTTGCTTATGCGGTGCATACTGACGTGGGCCACACTTGTGTTGGCGCACGTGTTAATCGCAAACCTTACCCGTTGAGTAAACCAATTGATACAGGGCAAACGATAGAAATAATTACCAGCTCTGGCGCTCACCCTAATGCAACTTGGCTAAACTTTATTGTTACAGGTAAAGCGCGCTTAGGGGTTCGTAATTACCTTAAAAGCCAGCATCACGAAGAAGCACTCCTTTTAGGCCGACGTTTACTCGATTCTGCATTGGGTGAAAGTAAGCTCGACAGTATTGCCCAAGAAAATATCGACAGAGTACTTAAAGAGCATGAGCTCACTACAGTACAAGCGTTATTAGTTGAGATTGGTTCTGGAAATTTAATGAGTATGCTAATTGCAAAACGTTTATTGCAAAACGAGGATGGTGATGTAGCCAATATTGCCAAGCAAGCTAAGGCAACCATTATTGGTACTGAAGGCATGCTGGTTAACTATTCTAAATGCTGCCGTCCTGTTCCTGGTGATGCTATTACTGCACACATCAGCCAAGGTAAAGGACTAACAGTTCATCGCCAAGAATGTAAAAACATTCGTGGGTGGGAAAATGATCGCTCTAAATACTTAGTGGTTAAATGGGATGACAACCCTGAAAAAGAATATATTGCGGCTTTACGTGTTGAAATTATTAACCACCAAGGTGCACTCGCTAAGTTAACTAATGTGGTTGCGACAACACAAGCTAATATTGTAGAAATTGCCACCGATGAAAAAGAAAGTAATTTATACGTGATAGATTTAGGGATTACCGTTAAAAACCGTATCCATGTTGCTAATATTATGCGTCGCATTCGTGTGATGCCTGATGTGCAAAAGGTCTATCGTAAAAAGTAAAATAGGAAACACATGAATAAAGCATTTATCTCTACCGACAAAGCACCTGCTGCAATTGGCACTTATAGCCAAGCAGTTAAAGTAGGCACTGCTGTTTATTTATCTGGTCAAATACCCTTAGTACCTGAGACGATGGAAGTCATATCAGAAGACTTTGCGCAGCAAACACACCAAGTATTTAAAAATATTGCTGCGGTATGTGAAGAAGCAGGTGGTCAAATTCAAGACTTAGTAAAAGTGAATATTTACCTTACCGACTTATCTAACTTTGCAATAGTTAACGAAGTAATGAGCCAATACTTTAAAAAACCATACCCTGCCCGTGCAGCTATTGGTGTAAGAGCTTTACCTAAAAATGTACAAGTTGAAATTGATGGAATTATGGAGTTACCTTCAACTAACTAATTTATTCTAAGAGCTATAGCCAAAGCTATAGCTCTTATTCTGCTACTTCCTGCGCATTATTACCCTCAATTCTTGACTCAAAAGTAAATTTCTAGCACTCTATTATTCTGTCATATAAACAAACTTAACTTTGATAGTAAAAAGGATTAACTCGTGTTTAAGCTTGCTCATAATGGAAATGTATTACTTGATATCGGTAAGCACTCGCCCCCTTCAGCCGCTTTTATAATTGAAGCACTAGAAGAGTCGAATTTTTGTGATTGTAAAATAGATTATGACTCTATAAATAACTTTTTTAAAAGTAAAAACCCTGAGCCTATCTTAGTAGTAGCAACTAAACACGATGCAATATTAAGCGTGACTATTAGTGATGACAAAATGCTCGCTATTGGCGAATTAACACTAGCTCAAGGCGGTAATGTTCTTAGTTTAGATGATGCAAAAATGCAGCTGGTAAAAGCGCGAGTAGCAAGAGGTTATAAACAAGCTTTTTTAGAAAAACTCCTGCAAAAACAATTTGAAATGCCTGCCGGAAGCTCAACTAAAGGCATTTTGGCTAAAGGCAGATTACCTATTGATGGCCAAGATACTAAATTTAATACTTTAGTAAAAACCCTTAAAGATCGTCTAAAAACACCAAAACTAAAAGATGATGGCAGTGTTGATATGCGCGACTTTGGTAAATTAGCCAGTGTAAGCCCCGGCGAAACACTTATTCGCCAGCAACCAGCCACGCCAGGAAAAGAAGGGTTTAATGTACTTGGCGACTTACTCCCAGCTAAATCAGGCGAGATACTTTCTTTAGTTTCTGGTGAAGGCACTGAAATATCAAAATCTAACCCACTTGAACTTGTCTCTACTATTGCTGGTGTACCGGTTGAAATAAATAATGGCATGCGTGTTGATGATATTTTTACCATATCGGAAGTTACAGTAAAAAGTGGTCATATTGATTTTAATGGCAGCGTTATTGTTAGTGGCAACATTGAGCCAGGTATGCGAGTAAAGGCTAAAGGCGATATTACTATTTTTGGTACTGTTGAGTCTGCACAGTTAACAGCCGATGGTAACATTACCGTAAAACAAGGGATTATTGGCCATTATAAACCTGAAGATAAATCACTCTCTTGCACGCTCAACTGCAAAGGTGACATCTATATTTCACATGCACAATATAGCTACCTTGAAGCAACTAATATACTCATTGAACGCCAAGCAAGTCACTGCTCAATAAAGGCTGTTAATCTACTACAAGTTGGTCAAGCAGAGCTCCCCAAGGGTAGGCTGTTTGGCGGAGAAGTGCTAAATGCAACAACCCTTATTGCTGGGGAAATAGGCAATGAATCGGGGGCAAAAATGGTCATTAACTTAGCTGCATCGGGGGCCGAAATCACTGCTGATACCGATAATTGCTTTCAAGACTTAGCAAATACCGATAAACAACTTGATACCTTACAAGCCGCATTAGAAAAAGCCGATTTACTTAAGGATATAGAAAAAAAGAATATGCTTATTGGGAAAATTGGCGCGACTCAACAGCATTACTGCCAACAAGCCGAGCAGTTAGAAAAGCGCTTATCAAACCTAGAAAATAATTTACATGATTTATTGAATAATGCCAATTTAGCAGTTAACAGTGTTTTACATTCAGGTGTAGTGATACATATTTTTGATAAAGTACTCAAAACAACGCGAACTTATCCTCCGTGTAGTGTAAAGCTACAAAATAATAAAATTGAGGTAGAATTTAAAACGCATTAAAAATGAGTGCTTTTGAAGCACTCATTAAATCAACCTACTTAACTAAGGGGCTATTTAAATTTGTTAAATTGCCCAAGCAGTTATGCTAATTGGCCTTATTATTTATAACAAGCCATCAAATGCAGCATGAGTTTGTTGCGGCCATGCACTCACTTGTACTTGGCCAATATGTGGTTTTTGTAATAACAACATAACAAGACGAGATTGACCAATACCGCCACCAATTGTTTGCGGAAATTTATTTTGTATTAATGCCTTATGCCAATCAAACTCTAAACGGTCTTCGTCACTCGTCATACTTAATTGTTTTTGCAACACATCTGGACTAACGCGGATCCCCATAGAAGATAGCTCAAATGCGTCTTCTAATAATGGGTTCCACACTAAAATATCACCATTTAATCCTGCGTATTTGTCACAGGTTGGCGTTGACCAGTCATCGTAGTCTGGTGCTCTTACATCATGAATTTTACCATCACTCAATTTACCACCAATGCCAATTAAAAATACCGCCCCGTACTCTTGTGCAATCGCTTTTTCTCGTTGCTTAGCACTAAAATCTGGGTACATTTCTCGCAGCTCTTCGCTATGTACAAATGTAATACTGCTTGGCAAAAATGGCGTAATACCAAATTTATCGCTAACAAATTGTTCCGTTTTTTTAATACCGGTATAGATTGCTTCAACTGTTTGTTTAAGTGTAGTTAGTGTGCGCTCGCTATCTTGGCAGATCACCTTTTCCCAATCCCATTGATCAACATATACTGAGTGAATAGGACTCAACGAGTCTTCATCTGGGCGTAACGCCTTCATTTGTGTATAAATGCCTTCACCATGAGAAAAGCTATGATCTCCTAATGTTTTACGTTTCCACTTTGCAAGTGAGTGCACTACTTCGTAACGGCTATCTGGAATAGCTTTTATATTTACAGCTACCGCATTTTCATGGCCACTTAAGTTGTCTTGAGTGCCATCGCCCACTCGAGCAAGTATAGGAGCTTGTACTTCTATTAATCCTAATTGCTGCTCTAGTTGCTGTGAAAAAAAATGCTTAACTTGACTTATTTGCTGCTGCTGCTGCACATAAAGTGAACTCATAATAATTGGCCTCATTCCCAGTTATTGTACTTTCGTAACTCATTGCGTCTTAAATAACGCTTCAATATGGTTATCGTAACAATTTAATTATTTAATTCAATAACCCACAATAAAAATAGCTTTAACATATTAAAAGCGTCAATTAAATGCTATAAAACATTAAGATTCAACAATCAAAGAGTGTAAAGGTAATGGAAAATTATCAAATCGATAATCTCGATAAACAGATTCTGCATGCATTAATGGCCAATGCACGCACACCCTACGCAGAATTAGCAAAACGTTTTAATGTGAGTGCCGGCACAATTCATGTTCGTATTGAAAAAATGAAGCAAGCGGGGATCATCACAGGAACTCAGTTAACTATCAGCACCAAGCAGTTGGGCTATGACGTGTGCTGTTTTATTGGGATTAATTTAAATAGTGCACGCGACTATCCGCAAACCTTAATTAAACTAGAAGCACTAGAGGAAGTTGTTGAAGCTTATTACACCACTGGTAACTACAGTATTTTTATCAAAGTAATGACTCGCTCAATCGATCATCTGCAAGATGTACTGATAAATAAAATACAAGCAATTGAAGCTATTCAATCAACAGAAACTCTTATATCGCTACAAAACCCAATTAGCCGCACAGTAATGCCTTAACACTAAAAATCTCGTATAATTACTGAAAAAGAGGATAATCATGCAGCAAACTCGCTATCAAAGAATCGCAGACGTACTTTCGCGCCGACAAACTGACCTAACAGTGTGTTTAGAGGACGTGCATAAACACCATAACCTTTCCGCTATCGTAAGAAGTGCAGACGCCGTAGGTTGTCATCATGTGCATGCCGTATGGCCAGAAAATCAAAAATGGCTTACTAATAATACCTCTGGTGGTAGTAAAAACTGGCTGGAAACACATTTACATAAAAATATTGACGATGCGGCAACAGCCATGCGTGCTCGTAATCCCGATATACAAATACTCGCGACTCACTTATCAACCGATGCCGTTGATTTTAGAGAAATAGACTATACTAAGCCAACCGCCATTATTGTCGGCCAAGAAAAAACAGGGATCTCAGAGCAAGCTTTAAAACACGCTGATCAAAACATTATTATACCCATGCAAGGGATGGTGCAATCACTTAATGTATCCGTTGCAGCTGCATTAATACTCTTTGAAGCTCAACGTCAGCGCGAACTTGCAGGCCTTTATAGTCGCAATATGCTGAGTGATGAAATTAAACATCCCATTTATTTTGAAGGGTGTCACCCTATTATTGCTCGGCAATGTAAGCTAAAAAAGCTTCCCTACCCGGTACTCGATGAGCACGGTGAAATAGTAGCTGATGAACAGTTTTGGCAAGCTTTAAAACATGCTTGATGCCACGTCGCACTATAAGTACACTTAACTCACTTACAAATAATAAGATTTGAGCCCACCTTGTCTAAACCTAGCTTAAGCCAATACCCAATAACAGAACTCAAAGGCGTTGGCCCTAAAATGGCCGAGCGATTGCTAAAGCTAGGTATTTCTACAGTACAAGACATGCTGTTTCATTTACCTCTTCGCTATGAAGACCGCACCCGGCTTTATACTATAAACGAGCTTTCATTACACAGCCATGTAAGCGTGGAAGCAACAATTGAAACAAGCCAGATCACCTTTGGTAAAAGGCGCATGCTAGTTTGCCAAATAAACGATGACACCGGCAGACTTACACTACGATTTTTTAATTTTACCGCAGCACAAAAAAACGCCCTCAGTGCAGGAAAAATAATACGTTGTTTTGGTGAAGTTCGCCGTGGCCGTGTAGGCTTTGAAATGAGTCATCCGGAATATAGCATAAGCGACACACCCAATGAGCAGCCTACGGCTACAACGCTTACTCCGGTTTACTCAACCACTGAAGGTTTAAAGCAATTATCAATTAGAGCACTTAGCGATCAAGCTATTAATCTATTGCAAAAATATTCAGTAGAGGAGCTGCTTCCTGCGCAATGGCAACCTTCTAATTTAGGGCTAAGTGATGCCTTACTATTATTACATCGCCCACCTAACGACATAGACGTAATTGCACTTGAACAAGGTACTCATCCAGCTCAGCAGCGGCTCGTTTTTGAAGAGCTACTAGCGCAAAATCTCAGCTTGTTAAAAATACGCCAACAAGGGCAACAAGTTAAAGCTGTCAGCTTAAATCCTAACAACGCATTAGAAAGCCAATTTTTAGCGCAACTCCCTTTTGATCCAACCAATGCACAAAGTCGTGTAGTCGCCGAAATTAAAGGTGATTTACAACAGCCTTACCCTATGATGCGTTTAGTACAAGGCGATGTTGGCTCAGGTAAAACATTAGTAGCAGCATTAAGTGCATTGACTGCTATAGCACAAGGTTTTCAGGTAGCTTTAATGGCTCCTACCGAAATTCTCTCCGAGCAGCATGGGATTAACTTTAATAACTGGTTTAACCAATTAGGTATTACAGTTGCCTGGCTTGGAGGTAAAACTAAAGGTAGAGAACGTGTAGCTACTCTTGAAAAAATAGCCTCCGGTGAGGCGCAAATGATCGTCGGCACCCATGCGTTATTTCAAGACGAGGTGAAATTTCATAATCTCGTGCTTATTATTATCGATGAACAACATCGTTTTGGTGTTCATCAACGATTATCACTGCGTGAAAAAGGCCGCTTTGGCGACTGTTACCCACATCAACTAGTCATGACAGCAACACCTATACCTCGCACACTTGCAATGACCGCTTACGCCGATTTAGAGACCTCTGTAATAGATGAATTACCACCGGGTCGAACACCCATAACAACAGTGGCATTACCAGACACTCGTCGAGGCGATATTATCAAGCGCGTTAAATTAGCCTGCCATGAGCAAGGCAGGCAAGTTTATTGGGTATGCACGCTCATTGATGAATCAGAAGTGCTGCAATGCCAAGCCGCCGAAGATAGCGCGCAGCAATTAAAAGAAGCCTTACCAGAGCTAAACGTAAGCCTTATACATGGACGGATGAAAGCTGCAGAAAAACAAGCCATTATGAGTGAGTTTAAAGCTGGTAATATTCATGTTTTAGTCGCAACCACAGTCATTGAAGTAGGAGTGGATGTACCTAATGCCAGTTTGATTATTATAGAAAACCCTGAGCGTTTAGGTTTAGCACAATTACACCAACTACGTGGTCGAGTAGGGCGTGGAGCTACCGCTTCGCATTGTGTACTTTTATACCATGCACCTCTCTCACATACAGCACAAAAGCGTCTGGGCGTGTTAAGAGATAGTAACGATGGTTTTGTTATAGCTGAGCGAGACTTAGAGATCCGCGGCCCTGGTGAAGTGCTCGGCACTAAACAAACCGGTTTAGCTGAATTTAAAATTGCCGATCTAACCCGCGACAAACACACTTTAAATCAAGTCAGGCCAATAGCGCAGCAAATGCTAATACAGCACCCAAAACAAGTAGATGCACTTATAAGTAGATGGCTTGGTAATAAATCCAACTACGCACTAGCTTAAAACTGCGCTCTTTCACAATATTGAGACTACCCCTAGTACTTTCCAGCTTAAATTACACTTTTCTGCAGACGTAAAAAAGCCCGATTATTTTCAATCGGGCTTTCTCGATTTGGAGCCTGGCAATGTCGTGGTGCCCACAGCGGTGGAGAGTCACAGTGCAAATACACCACATTCATTGGCTAGTGGTGATGTTTTTATGATTTGAGTGTCGGGTGTCGCTACGCTCGCCCAACCTACGCGGGA
>NZ_JBEOOB010000055.1:0-13306 GCF_040308685.1 Pseudoalteromonas sp. 20-MNA-CIBAN-0454
GCAAACGCTGAAAGTACAACTGACGATGCACCGCAAAACGAGGCCCCCGTTGATGACAAAAAAGCTGCTGTAGCCGCAGCCATAGCTCGCGCTAAAGCTAAAAAGGCCGCACAACTAGCAAACGCTGAAAGTACAACTGACGATGCACCGCAAAACGAGGCCCCCGTTGATGACAAAAAAGCTGCTGTAGCCGCTGCCATTGCTCGCGCCAAAGCTAAAAAGGCCGCGCAATTAGCAGACGCTGAAAGTACAACTGATGATGCGCTGCAAAACGAGGCCTCCGTTGATGACAAAAAAGCTGCTGTAGCCGCTGCCATTGCTCGCGCCAAAGCGAAAAAAGCCGCTAAAGCATTAGCCGATGCTGAAAGTACAACAGACGATACACCGCAAAACGATGCACCCGTTGATGACAAAAAAGCTGCTGTAGCCGCAGCCATTGCTCGCGCCAAAGCGAAAAAGGCCGCAAAAGCATTAGCCGATGCTGAAAGTACAACTGACGATACACCGCAAAACGATGTACCCGTTGATGACAAAAAAGCCGCTGTAGCCGCAGCCATTGCTCGCGCCAAAGCGAAAAAGGCCGCAAAAGCATTAGCCGATGCTGAAAGTACAACTGATGATGCGCAAGTAACGAGCGCTGTTGAGAATAACGACGCCGCATCTAGTACTAAAGCCGACGAGCCTAAAGCGAACGATGACAAGAAAAAAGCCGCAGTAGCTGCTGCTATTGCTCGAGCAAAAGCCAAAAAGTCTCAAAAAGAAGGAAATGATCAGTCGTGAAATTAACCATGGCCAGTTCGCCTCACAGCCATAGCCATAAATCGTTAACCCGATTAATGCTTTGCGTTATTGCTGCGTGTATTCCTGGGCTAATTGCTCAGATCATCTTTTTTGGTACAGGTGTGCTTATTCAGCTCATATTAGCGCTGATTGCTGTAAGTGTATTTGAAGCTGCAGTAATGCTACTTCGCAAACGCCCCGTTTGGCCTGCGTTAAGTGATGGCAGCGCGTGGCTTAGCGCAGTACTACTTGCATTGAGCATTCCGCCATTAGCCCCTTGGTGGATAGTTATTATTGGCTGTTTATTTGCCATCGTTATAGTTAAGCAGCTCTATGGTGGTTTAGGGTTTAATTTATTTAACCCTGCTATGGCCGCTTATGTATTATTATTAATTTCGTTTCCGGTACAAATGACCGCGTGGATGCCAATTACCGAGTTATTAAATACTCCGATTGGTTTTACCGAGCAGCTTAGGGTTGTTTTTACCGACTTTACTGCCACCGGTTTTAGTTTAGATCAAGTACGTGCAGGTATAGATGGCATTACTATGGCAACCCCACTGGACACTATTAAAACAGATATTGCCCATGGTTTAACCGTAACCGAAAGCATGCAAAAGCCGATATTTAATGAGTGGGCTGGACATGGATGGGTGTGGGTTAACTTAGGCTTTTTAGCCGGTGGTTTATACCTTTTAAAAGAAAAAATAATTAACTGGCATATCCCAGTAAGTTTTATTGCAAGCTTAGCACTGTGCAGTGGCATAGGTTATATAGCAGCGCCCGGTACAGAGCCTGGTATAATATTTCATCTATTAAGTGGTGCCACTATGATGGCTGCATTTTTTATTGCTACCGATCCGGTGTCGGCTGCCACTACCAATAAAGGGCGCTTAATTTATGGCGCAGCTATTGGCTTATTAGTGTATTTAATTCGCACCTTTGGTGGCTTCCCTGATGCTGTTGCTTTTAGTGTATTACTGCTCAATATTGCTGTTCCCTTAATTGACTACTACACACAGCCGCGCACTTATGGCCACGGAGCAGCAAAATGATACTATCCTCTATGGCTAAAAACGGCGCTATTTTAACTGCTTTTGCATTAGTGACTACAGGGCTGGTTGCCTCTATTAATATGCTTACCGCCGATAAAATAGCAGAGCAAGAGCTATTGCACCTTACTTCGCAATTACAAGAAGTGCTCGACCCGAGTACTTACGACAACGAGCTATCAACAGATTGCGTTATTATTTCAGATGAACGACTAGGCCCTTACGCTAATCAAATAGTTTACCGTGCCCGTAAAAATAATGAACCTGTAGCCCTTATTGTAAGGCATGTAACGCCAAGTGGTTACAGTGGTGATATTAACTTACTTACCGCGGTTTTAAGTGACGGTAGTATTGCCGGTGTGCGTACCACTAAGCACGAAGAAACCCCAGGCCTTGGCGATAAAGTAGAAGTTAAAAAATCACCGTGGATCACTAGCTTTAAAACGTTAACTGTACAAAGCAGTAGCGATGCACGTTGGGCGGTTAAAAAAGACGGTGGCCAGTTTGATCAATTTACCGGTGCAACTATTACACCTCGCGCTGTGGTTGGCTCGGTAAAAAATGCCGTATTATTTGCTCAAAGTGAATTTGATGCTATTTTTGCAGCACCTAATGCCCAATGTGTAGAGGTAACTAAATGAGTGAATTAAAAACACTATATAAAGACGGTATGTGGGTCAACAACCCTGCCCTAGTACAGCTATTAGGCCTTTGCCCACTGCTTGCTGTTACGTCTACCATTACTAACGCACTTGGCTTAGGGCTGGCTACACTGCTTGTTTTAGTGGGTTCTAACATTAGTGTATCAATAGTGCGAAACTGGGTACCTAAAGATATTCGTATACCGGTATTTGTCATGATTATTGCCGGCTTTGTAACTATAGTGCAGCTATTAATGAACGCTTATACCTATGGGCTTTATCAGTCGTTAGGTATTTTTATTCCGTTAATTGTTACTAACTGCGCCATTATTGGTCGCGCTGAAGCATACGCGTCTAAAAACCCAGTTCACTTATCGGCGTTTGATGGGCTAATGATGGGTTTGGGATTTATGATTGTGCTTGTTGTTTTAGGCGCAATGCGCGAGCTAATTGGGCAAGGCACTTTATTTGATGCCGCCGACTTGTTACTTGGCCCTTGGGCACAAAGCCTACGCATTGAAGTATTTAGCTTTGATAATCAATTTTTACTCGCAATTTTACCACCGGGTGCCTTTTTAGGTCTTGGGCTACTTATTGCCGCTAAAAATGTAATTGACGCACAAATAAAATCAAAGCAAATTGCACCGCCAGAGGCTGAAAAAGGCCCTCGTGCTCGTGTTACTAGCTTAACTTAATAGGAAAAGCGCACATTAATAAGGTGTGCGCTTAAGTAATATGAATAAAGAAAAACGCCACCAAATTCTTACTCGCTTACGCGACGATAACCCGCACCCAGAAACCGAGCTTGAATACTCAAGCCCGTTTGAGTTACTTGTCGCTGTAACGCTCTCAGCGCAAGCAACCGATGTAGGCGTTAATAAAGCCACTCGAAAGTTGTTCCCTGTGGCTAACACACCACAAGCCATTTTAGATTTAGGCCACGATACACTGCGAGATTATATAAAAACCATCGGCTTATTTAATTCTAAAGCGGCAAACGTTTACAAAATGTGCCAAATTTTGGTGGATGAACACAACAGCATAGTTCCCGAAAACCGAGAAGCACTAGAAGCCCTACCTGGCGTTGGCCGTAAAACCGCAAACGTAGTACTCAACACAGCCTTTGGCTGGCCTGTAATAGCCGTGGATACACATATATTTCGTGTATCTAACCGTACCAAGCTTGCCATGGGTAAAGATGTTGTCGCTGTAGAACAAAAGCTTGAAAAGGTTGTACCAAAAGAATTTAAAGTAGACGTACATCACTGGTTGATTCTTCACGGGCGCTACACCTGCGTAGCGCGTAAACCAAAGTGTGGCAGCTGTATTATTGAAGACTTGTGTGAGTTTAAAGATAAGACTGAATAAAAATGAACTAATTGACATATTTTGCAACTAATATATAGTTGCACCCTCAGGAATGGACATCTATATTATGGGTAAACAAGAAAAGTTAATCGCAAAATTATTAACCAAGCCTAAAACATTTATTTGGAAAGATTTGTGCTCAATTATGGAAGGTTTAGGCTTTGAAATTCTTGAAGGGAGTGGTTCTAGGAGAAAATTTATTAATAAAGAAATGAGCCTTTATGCCAGCTGGCATGAGCCTCATCCTGGAAATGAAGTGAAACAGTATGTCATTAAAGAAGCAATTCAGTTAATAAAGGATTATCGTAATGAGCAATAAATCCATATCATATAAAGGCTATTTAGCTTCAATTGATTTTTCAATTGAAGATGAGTGTCTTGTAGGACGTATCGAGCATATCAGGGATAGTATTGTTTTTGGTGCAGATACTTTACCTGAATTAATCAATGAGTTTCATAACTCTGTTGATGATTACCTAGACACTTGTAAAATCCTAGGAAAAGAACCTGATAAACCTTTTAAAGGGTCATTCAATATTCGAGTTACGCCCCTGCTTCATAAAGAAGCAGCATACGCCGCAACAGCATGCGGAGAAACATTAAACCAATACGTATCAAAGTCTATTGAAAATAGGTTATCTAATACTACCAATATTAATTTAACAATTAATTCAGCTGCTGAAGTAAAAGAGTTAACTAGATTACCTATTCATGCAGATATGGATTGGCTTAGGTCTACTCACACAACGTTGAAAGGTGAAAATAATGTTAGAAGCCATTAATCTTGCAGGAAAAAAAATATCCTCTTTTGTTTTCAAAGAATCTGAGCAAATCGAAAGTTTAAACGTAGCTAACAGTGATGGCTTTGTGACTATCGAGCTTTCTATACCAAAAATTACTGCGGTCAAAGATGAAATATATGAAGTATCTTATTTTATTACTGTAAAAGGTTATATTAATAACGATGGTAGTGACACAATAGATGAGTGTGATGACAAAACCGAATTATTTAACTTCAGTTCAGAATTTTCTTTAGCGTACCATTCTAAGTATGATTTAGGGCAATTCCAAAAGCTTCATGATGGTAATGAGTGGTACTTTGAAAAAGATGCTCATTTTTATATGAATGAATACATAAATAAATTTTTAATGGATACACGGTTTAGAAGTATTAAAATCCCTCTTCAACCATAAAGTACCTCTTGGCCACTTTATGTGGCCACTACAAGTTACAAACCCCACACCGCAATTAAATATCATCTAGATTGAACTAATTTTAATCCTAAAATTTCAACAGCCGTGTCAATGAAATAGAATAATTATTAGAACATTTTCAAACTATTAATTTCACAAGTATCAATCCTTTGGTTATGCTACTAAACATTATGAAATTTTATTGCGAAAACGCCTATGTTACCTTTACTGCGAATCTTGTTAATTGAGCAAGACCCTATCATCTTGCAAGAGCTTTCAACGAATCTGTCGAAAACGATCCCTAACTTTGAGCGAAATGATGTTCATATCGACATAATTGAATGTCTTGATTTAAAGCAAGCGTTGGAATATGTAGAGGAAGATGGTGATATTCAAGCTGTGGTTCTCAGTTGGGATGTACACAACAAGGGCGAGAGAACATATAGTCGCTTTATCGAGCAGTTAAAAGGGATCCGTATCGAGTTGCCTGTGTATGTAATCGGCGACGACACGAAAGGGTTAGAAATAGTTAACGAGTCGGGGGAAATTGAGTCTTTCTTTTTTAAAGATGAGGTGATTTCTGACCCAGAAGCTATATTAGGTTATATGATCAACGACTTCGATGATCGAGGAGAAACCCCATTCTGGACGGCATATCGCCGTTATGTTGGCGAAGCAAACGATTCATGGCACACACCTGGCCATAGCGGCGGTTCTAGCTTTAGAAACTCCCCTTATATCAAAGATTTTTATCAGTTTTATGGCCGTAATGTATTTGTTGGCGACCTGTCGGTTTCAGTCGATTCGTTAGGTTCATTGTCAGACAGTACCAATACCATTGGCCGTGCTCAAGAATCAGCAGCGGCGACGTTTGAAGTTAAGCATACCTATTTCGTTACGAACGGTTCATCTACCTCAAATAAAATCATTTTGCAGACATTGCTGCGCAAGGGCGATAAAGTAATCATCGACCGAAATTGTCATAAATCTGTGCACTATGGCATATTGCAATCAGCTAGTTTTCCTATTTATTTATCGAGTATTTTAAATCCTAAATATGGGATCTTCGCACCACCTTCGTTGGCCGACATAAAGCAGGCGATCGAGCAAAATACCGATGCAAAATTGCTGGTTCTCACTGGTTGCACTTACGATGGCCTACTTAGCGATCTGAAACAAGTGGTAGCTTTTGCCCATCAACATGGTATTAAAGTGTTTATCGACGAAGCGTGGTTTGCTTACTCCCTTTTTCATCCCAGCTTACGCTATTATTCTGCCATTCATGCTGGGGCCGACTATATCACCCATTCTGCGCATAAAGTGGTATCGGCGTTTTCTCAGGCGTCTTATATTCATATTAACGATCCTGATTTTGATGCCGATTTCTTTCGAGAAATTTACAGCATATACGCCAGCACATCGCCGAAGTATCAACTTATAGCGTCGCTTGACGTGTGCCAAAAGCAATTAGAAATGGAAGGCTATAAGCTGCTCAATGCCTTGTTAAAACATGTGGAAGAATTTAAACAACAAATGGCCTCGCTTAACCATATTAAAGTGCTTGGTAAGCAAGACTTTATGGAAATATTTCCGCATTTTAGCGGAGACAATATGGGCCATGATCCACTAAAAATTCTCATCGATATTAGTCAATTGCCTTATTCGTTAAAAGATATTCATAAATTCTTGCTGGATGAAATTGGGCTAGAAATAGAAAAATACACTCACAGCACTATCTTGGTTTTACTGACGCTTGGAGGTACGCGTTCGAAGATCATTCGTCTGTACAATGCATTAAAAAAACTCGACAGCGGTAAGGTAAAACTGTCAACATCGACGCGTCGCTCCCGCTTGCCGGAGAATTTACCTGCCATCGACCTAGCGTGTATTCCAAGCGATGCATTTTATGGCGAACGCGAATCTGTGCCTATTAGCAAAAGTAACAACCGCATTTGTGCCGGTTTAGTTACGCCATATCCACCGGGCATCCCACTGTTGGTTCCGGGGCAGCATATAACTGAAGATCATATAGAGTATCTGAAAGAGTTAGCGGGACAAGGATTGACGATTCAGGGAAGCTTCGATGGCGAGATCTATGTTCTTAAAGGCAAGGTTAAGAAGTAAGGCGTCTTTTGGTCATAGTCTTTTTACTGAGCAGCTGTGTCGCTAGGCATTGCTGCTGTATAAAGCGTTATTGAGTTAATTTTTGAATTACTATTTTAATGTTTAGCTGTATTTTATTTAACGAATAAATAGCTTAGCCATAGAAAACGGTGTTATTAGTATTAAAAGGCTCAACAGATCTGTTGAGCCTAACATACCGAGTAACTTACCTTAGCTTACTAACAAGCTATTTTTATGAGCTGTACCGATTTACACAATTTAAATCGTTAAAACATTGCTCTAGTCTTGCGGCCATATGCTGCTCTGTATGACGAAGCCATACGCGAGGATCATAGTATTTTTTATTAGGCTTGTCGTCCCCTTCTGGGTTACCAATTTGCCCTTGTAAATACGCTTGTTTGTCTTGGTAATAGTTTAAAATACCGTTCCAACACGCCCACTGCGTATCTGTATCGATATTCATTTTTACTACGCCGTATGTTAACGACTCTGCAATTTTATCGTACTCAGAGCCACTACCGCCATGAAACACAAAATTGATTGCGTTATGCTCTAAGCCAAATTGTTTTGCTACATAGGCCTGTGAGTCTTTTAATATAGTAGGAGTAAGCACAACATTACCCGGTTTATATACCCCATGAACATTGCCAAATGACGCCGCTATAATAAAGTTTGGACTAATACGACTTAAGCGCTCGTAAGCGTAAGCTACATCTTCTGGCTGGGTATAAAGCGCAGAGCTATCGAGATGTGAGTTATCCACCCCGTCTTCTTCACCACCGGTACATCCTAGTTCAATTTCTAGGGTCATGCCTATTTTTGCCATGCGCGCTAAGTAACGTTCACATATTTCAATATTTTCTTCTAAAGATTCTTCTGAAAGATCGATCATGTGCGAACTAAAAAGCGGCTTGCCAGTAAGTGCAAAATGCTGCTCGCCTTCATCTAATAAACCATCAATCCACGGTAATAATTTTTTTGAAGCATGATCGGTATGCAGCATAACCGCTACGCCATAATGCTTAGCAACAGAGTGAACATACTTAGCAGCACTAACCGCGCCAAGTACAGCCCCTTGGTGTTCAGGTAGCGACAAGCCCTTACCACAAAAAAACTGCGCTCCACCATTTGAAAGTTGAATGATAACCGGTGACTTCATTGTTTGCGCGGCTTCAAGAGTTGCATTTATAGACGAGGTACTAACAACGTTAACTGCAGGTAATGCATATTGATTTGTTCGGGCATGCTTATATACCGCACTTACTTCATCGCCAACTATAACGCCGGGTTGAATAGTTGTAGCTAAATAATTCATTATAGGTTCCTTACTGTTTTAAAGCTTTTATACAAGCATCTGTAATTGCTCACCAGTTTTGTTGCTCTACTCACCCTTTTTAGCAACGCCTGTTACGGCAAAAACTAACAGAGCAAAAAATACAGCCGATAAAAAATCAATACCATCACACAAAGATGGCGGAAAATGTTTTTGCTCATCAAAGCCGTATTTTAACGCCATAATATCACGGTATTAAAAACACCGGGCAATACTGGCACATTACAGTTAACAAGTTTGCTGAGTGATTTTGGTTACGTAGCAGTTGTACCTATTAAATCGGTACCCACTGCACATACTTGCTCTAGTATAGCTGTATTTATGACTGTACCTGTACCTACTTTACGCTTCGGCTGGTGTTTTTATTGCTTTTAATACCTCAACTAAGCTTGCGCCTTAGTAGAAACAGAGCAATTAGATTCTGCACGCTAAATAAATGCCATAGTGAAGTTGTTTAAGAGGTTGTGCAACCTAGATGTATTGCAAATCTATATGAAAACCATAGAATGTGCATCAAGACTTACTACTGTTATATTTTCTGGCCTGCGCTGAATACGCAATTATATTTTGAGTCTCAAATTGCAGTGTTTTACTCTGTGTATGGCCAAAGTAGCTGCTAAGCAAACATGCGATATATTATAAAAATGAGTTTCAGCTTACTTTTATAATAAGCGCTATTTTGCGCAGTCTTCGTCATGTTGTAACAGTATTTTTTAAATTTAAAGACAATCCAAGGGTGCTTAAATGCGTTTATTACACACTATGTTACGTGTTGCTGATTTAGAAAAATCAATCGAATTTTATACCAAAGTACTTGGGATGAAAGAGTTACGCCGTGCAGATAACGAAGAATATCGTTATACCTTAGCCTTTGTTGGTTACGGAGACGAAAAAGACAATACGGTATTAGAGCTAACCTATAACTGGGATCAAGACAGTTACGACTTAGGCAATGCTTATGGCCATATAGCCATTGAATTTGATGATATTTACAAAACATGTGCTGATATTAAAGCTGCCGGTGGCAATGTTAGTCGTGAACCTGGGCCTGTAAAAGGTGGTACTACTGAAATTGCTTTTGTAAAAGACCCTGATGGCTATGCAATTGAGCTTATTCAGAAAAAAGAAGATATGAGTCGTTTTTAAATTTGTATTAAAGCAAGTAGGTTTAAATTAAAAAGGTGCTTTTAGCACCTTTTTTTAGCGCAATTGACTGTCTTTACTGCCTCGGCGATTAAAAGCCCCCACTGTTGCGCTCTTGCCTTCAATTGCTTGCTGGCATGCAACACAATAACGAACACCGGGTAACGCCAATCTACGCGCTTGAGGGATCGCAGCATCACATTCTTCGCACAACTCAGCACTTGAGCCTGAAGCCAAATTACTGCGAGCGTACTGAACAGCATCGTTAACACTTGCGTCTATTTGATCTTGAACTGCACCTTCTCGTGCCCATCCACTTGCCATATATAACCTCCTAATGAGTTGGACGTTTATACTTATAATAGCTATTAACAGCTTTATTGGCACTGAATAGAACAAAAAAGCCGCTTGTAGCGGCTTTTTGTTTTTAATCGATTAATTTTAACAGTTATAAACTGTAATCAATCACCTGCATGCCTAACTTTTCAAGCTCAGGGCGCAAGGTTTTGGCATCACCAACAACTAAATAAATCATCTCTTTAGTGTTTAAATGTTTTTTAGCTAAGGCGTTAACTTCTTCTTTGCTAATATTACTAACAATTTCATTTCTTTCTTTTACAAAGCTAGGTTTTAAATCAAACTCTAATATTTGTGCTAAAAAGCCAAGTTTTGCATTAGGTGTTTCGTATTTAAGCGCATCTTTTTGGTTAATAGCTTTGCGCATAAACATAAGCTCTTGGTCTGTTACACCATTTTGAGCGTAGTTATTAAGCTCGTTGGTAAACTCTGTAATAGACGCAGCAGTAGAATCTGCTCTCACCGCTGCAGAGGCTGTAAAGCCACCTGATGTTTTATCACCCCAAAAATGAGAGCGAGCACCATAAGTGTAGCCTTTATCTTCGCGTAAATTTAGATTGATACGGCTGTTAAACGTGCCACCCAATGCAAAGTTCATTAAGTTAGCTTTAAAAAACTCACCGGTAATATCTTCAACCATGCCACGCTTACCAATACGAATTTCTGATTGCGGTGCGCCAGGCTTATCAACTAAATAAATTACATTTGTTTGTACTTTTGGCTCAGCAAAATTTAAATCAACGCTTGAAGCTTTGCCCTGCCAGTTTGTAAGGGCAGCTTTAATTTTAGGTTCAATTGTTGATTCTTTTAAATCAGAAACAATA
The DNA here is from genome assembly GCF_040308685.1 of Pseudoalteromonas sp. 20-MNA-CIBAN-0454. Taxonomy (NCBI): domain Bacteria; kingdom Pseudomonadati; phylum Pseudomonadota; class Gammaproteobacteria; order Alteromonadales; family Pseudoalteromonadaceae; genus Pseudoalteromonas; species Pseudoalteromonas sp. 20-MNA-CIBAN-0454. The sequence continues at coordinate 10,817 of NZ_JBEOOB010000055.1, forward strand.
ATAACTTGGGCACCCTGCGGTTTAAAGTTTGCATTATAAAAAGCTTTAACATCATCGAGCGTAATGGCTTCTATACTTTCAACAGTACCGCTACTTGGTAGTGAAGCTATGTTATTTCCGTATAGTAATTTGCTATACGTATTAGAGGCTAAATAACCTGCATCTTTCATTGAATGTTGGATGTTTTGAATGCTTTGCTTTTTATTACGCTCAAAGTCATCTGCATTAAATGCCGGTTTAAATAACTTTTCTTCTACAAGCTTTAATGTTGCATCTAGATTTTTAGTTAAGCTAGAAACATATACATTTGTATGTGTTTTATCAGCGTATATGCTTACTTGACTACCCAACTTTTCAAGCGCGTTACTCATTTGCTCTGTGGTGTAGTTTTGCGTAGCCTCACTCATTAGCGATGCAGTCATTGACGATAAACCCACTTTACTCGCTTGTTCATTATACAAGCCACCCGGAACTTTAATAAAAATAGCAGTCGTTGGCGTTTCGGTGCTTTGAGTACCTAATATTTTAATACCGTTTGCAGTATTAGCTTGCCAAAGTGCAGGAACATCCACAGCAGGATTTGCGCCGGCCTCTGGATGAACACTTCGGTCAAATGTATCAACAGCTCTTCGTGCCACTAAATCATCAGCTGAAGTTGTAGATGGACCTCCAAAATCATGCGTTTTAGGAGTAAAGTTGTCTGGGGCAGCTATAAGTTGTGTCTGCCCTTCTGGCACAACACTCATAATAACGGCAGATTTATCTTTGATATATTGATTAAAAACACGCATTACATCAGCTTTTGTAACTTTGTTATAACGTGCAATCTCATCTTTAGCTGAGTTTGGATTACCAGTAAATGTTTCTGACGCGGCTAGTTGAGAGACTTTACCTGATACGCTTTGCAGACCAAAAATTGCACCCGATTCTATTTTAGCTTTTACTTTATCTAAATCATCTTGTGTAACGCCTCGCTCTTCAAATTCAACAAATGAATCACGAATGATTTTTTCCATATCAGCTAACGTTTTCCCTGCTGTAGGATTTGGTAAAGCATAAAGACTAATTGAACACGCTAACTCTTGGCATGGGTGATTTGCACTTGCTTGAACAGCAAGTTGAGTTTTAACTAAGTTTTTGTATAGTAATGAATTATTACCACCACCTAATATTTCAGCAAGTATATCCAGTGGTGCTTCATCTTCAGAGCGAGCGTAAGTCGTTGGGAAGCTCATGCTTAATAAAGGTAAATGAACTTTATCTTCCATTGAAATATATCTATCAGCATCTAGTGTTACAGCTGTTTTTTCTACTGTAGGAATTTCAGGGCCTTTTGGGATTGGCGCAAAGTATTTAGTAACTAAAGGCAGTATTTCATTAGCGTTGATGTCGCCACCAATAGTAAGCGTTGCATTATTAGGACCATACCACTTTAAAAAGAATGCTTTTAAATCATTTACATTTACGCGATTAAGATCGTCCATAAAACCAATTACAGGCCATGAATATGGATGACCATCAGGGTACATTGCTTGAGCAACACGCTCACCTAAGCGACCATAGGGGCGATTATCAACGCGTTGGCCGCGCTCATTTTTTACTGTTTCGCGTTGTACTTCAAATTTTTCTTGGGTTACAGCATCGAGTAAAAAGCCCATTCGATCAGCTTCTAGCCACAACATCTTTTCTAATTGATTTACAGGTACTGTTTCAAAATAATTTGTTCTATCTGAGTTAGTAGTACCATTTAAAGTACCGCCTGCTTCAGATATTATTTTAAAATGTTCCTCATCAGCAACATTTTCTGAACCTTGAAACATCATATGCTCAAAAAAGTGAGCGAAGCCTGACTTACCCAACTCTTCGCGAGCAGAACCAACATGGTATGTTACATCAACGTGTACTAAGGGGTCTGAATGATCCTCATGCACAATTACTGTTAAACCGTTATCTAGTTTATATTTTTTATACGGTATGTTGATTTCACCTGCATTAGATTTCACTGATTCAATAAGTGTAACGCCAGGAATTGATGTTTCTGTAACAATATTTTTATCAACAGCTTGAGTTGAGCTATTACATGCAGCTAACCCTGATGCAAGTAAAACAGCGAGTGCAATTTTTGTGAGTTTCATTTTTTAGTCCATATTTAAATTAACTCAATGAGTTTAAAGACTAATTAAAAGTACAACAAGGAATATGGAACAATTGTAAGATTGGTTTTGTAACGAAGTGTAAATAGATAGATATAAAAATGAAGTGTGAAATGAGGGTATAAATTTGTAGTTTTATTCTTATAACACTGCACTAGCTTATTAAATAAATTAAGCGGCATTTACAAGATATAATTGTTCTTGATAACGTCATGAATAGAACGTCTGGTATCACACTGCTTTATACAATACTTAAAATAAGTAAGTGGCGTCCCCAAGGGGATTCGAACCCCTGTTACCGCCGTGAAAGGGCGGTGTCCTAGGCCTCTAGACGATG
>NZ_JBEOOB010000056.1:0-10852 GCF_040308685.1 Pseudoalteromonas sp. 20-MNA-CIBAN-0454
AATCATAAAAACATCACCACTAGCCAATGAATGTGGGGTATTTACACTGTGACTTTCTACCGCTGTGGGCACTACGACATTCTACTGCGTTGTCGCTACGAAGTAGCGCACCGACATTCAAATCATAAAAACATCATCACTAGTCAATGAGTGTGGTGTATTTGCACTGTGACTCTCCACTGCTGTGGGCATTAAGACACTACCAGGCCTAATTAAAGACTCCGATTCTAATTATCGCTTTGTTATTGAGCTCGTTATTTAATATTAAATTACTCATTAACTTTATGCGATTAGTATAAAAACATTAAATTGTTAGACAAAAATAACCCCATCAGCAATCTCTGCTAGCACCTAGCACCTAGCACCTAGCACCTAGCACTTTTTCCTACAAATAAAATATAATTTTGCTTTGTGGGTTGCTTTGATTTAGGATCAAATCAGTTTAAAACTAAGAACAAATAGCCTGTGTATAGATTATTATTAAGTGCCTTATCAATTATATTTTGCTTTACTGCATCAGCGGTTGAAGTAATTGATCTTTATCAAGATATTTTAAAAGTTGATGATAAAACTCGAGACACGCGTTTAGCAGCAAGTCGTAAAGCATTGCTGAATGTTCTAGTGAAAGTCAGCGGTGATGAAAGTGCTGATCAAAACAGCTTAGCGCAACAAAAAACTCAAGATATTTCAGACTACATGCTCAAGTTTGAGTACGACGAGAGTACAACCGGTAACTTAAAACTTGTTGTTAAATTTGAAGCGCGAAAAATTAATGCATTAATTAAAGAGCTCGGTTTACCCTTATGGGGTGTGCAACGACCATTAATTGCAATATGGTTAGGAATTGAAGATAACTGGCGCAGAGAGCTAGTTACTCAAGAAAGCTACCCACAACTAGAACAGTTAATATACGATAAAGCAGGGCGACGTGGTTTACCGGTTGTGGTGCCTTTACTTGATTTACAAGACAGACGTCTAGTAGGTATTCCTGAAGTATGGGGTAACTTTTCAGAGCCAGTAGAAGAGGCCTCTAAGCGTTATAGTGCTGAGCGCAGTATTACAGCCAGAATGTATAAGCAACCAGATAGTGAAAACTGGGTTTTAGATTGGCGATTTACTAACGATGATCTTTTTGAATTAAATAGATTAACGGGTGATAAACAACAAGTTGTTGCGCAAATGATAGATACGTTAGCGAAAGGGCTAGCTAATGAATATGCAATTGATCCGAATGCTTATTACGAGCAAGCAGCGGCAACTTTAACTCTAAAAGGTACGCAAAGCTTTGTTGATATTGAGTTGGCTAAACGCCGGTTATCAAATTTAAGTGTGGTAACTCAGGCTACTATTATACGAAAAACCCCAGATTTAGTTGAGTTCAAACTTAATCATACGGGTAGTGTGGTTGATTTAAAAAAAGCATTAGGGCTTGATGCTGCGTTTAGAGATTATGTTGATCCAAGTGCTTTTTATCATATTGTTGATAAAAACAGTTTAGAGTATCAATGGATTGGTGAGTAATGCTAACTCATGAGCCAATGCAAATGGCATTGCCGGTTACTTTGCCCGATGACGAAACCTTTACCTCGTACTTTGGTGGTGAGGACTCTTTAGAAGTAAGTCATTTAAAAGACAGTTTTTCAAAATTGTCGCAATCTTTTCAATACACTTATTTATGTGGTTTGGGCGATTCAGGGAAATCTCACCTTTTGTACGCTACGTGTATTCAAGCGCAAGAGCGCGGCTTATCAAATATGCTGTTATCTATGCGAGAAGTTATTGATTTTGGCCCTATGGTATTAGAAGGCTTAGAAGCCCTTGATGTTTTATGTATAGATGATGTGCATTTGGTAGCGGGTGATGATGCGTGGGAAAAGGCCTTATTTAATTTTTTTAATCGCTTTAACGAGCCTAAAAAAATGTTAGTGGTGACCGCTGACTTACTCCCCGACATGCTAAATATTAGCTTACCAGACTTAGAATCGCGGCTAAAATGGGGAACTACACTACAAATTCGCTCAATGAGCGATGACGATAAAGCACAAGCTTTAGTTAAACGCACAAAAATGCGTGGCTTAGAGCTAAGTGACGAATGCGCCCGATTTTTATTAACGCGCTTAAGCCGTGATATGCGTACATTACTCGACGTATTAGACAAATTAGATCATGCATCTATGGCCGCACAACGAAAATTAACAATTCCTTTTATAAAATCAACGTTAAAGCTCTAGTAGGTCTAGAATCTAGGCACTGCTTTCAGTTATCATAAGTTATTACTTAACAGCAATCACCTTCTGTGAAAGATCAGGTATCCAATGAACTTAGAAAATATATTAGCGCAAGCACTTGAGGCGGTAGCCAGTGCCAGTGAAATCGCGCAGTTAGAAGAAATGCGGGTTAATTACCTTGGCAAAAAAGGCGAGATCACCAGCTTACTTAAAACGCTAGGCAAAATTGCCCCTGAAGAGCGTAAAGAAGCGGGCCAAGTTATTAATCAAGCTAAACAAGATGTGCAAGCTGCTATAAACGATAAACGTGAGCTGTTAGCCAGTAAAGCGCTAGAAGAAAAGCTAGCCGCTGAAACTATCGATGTAACATTACCTGGGCGTGTTATGCCTACTGGTGGCCTACATCCGGTTACACGTACCATTGAGCGCATAGAAAGCTTTTTTGGTGAGTTAGGCTTTGCAGTTAAATCGGGTCCTGAAGTTGAAGATGACTTTCATAACTTTGATGCGTTAAATATTCCTGAGCATCATCCAGCCCGTGCTGATCACGACACTTTTTACTTCAACCCTAAGCTGGTATTGCGCACGCAAACGAGTGGCGTACAAATACGTACAATGGAAGTTGAGCAACCGCCGCTGCGTATTATTTCTCCTGGACGTGTATATCGTAACGATTATGACCAAACGCACACGCCTATGTTTCATCAGGTTGAAGGCTTAATGGTCGACACAGATGTGAGCTTTACTGAACTTAAAGGTATTTTACACGACTTCCTGCGTAACTTTTTTGAAGAAGACATGGAAATTCGTTTCCGTCCTTCATTTTTCCCTTTTACAGAACCTTCAGCAGAAGTAGACGTAATGGGTAAAGACGGCAAGTGGCTAGAAGTATTAGGCTGCGGCATGGTACACCCTAACGTTCTTAAGTCTGTGGGCATTGATCCTGAAAAATACACCGGCTTTGCTTTTGGCATGGGTGTAGAACGCTTAACTATGTTGCGTTATGGCGTAAACGATTTACGTGCATTTTTTGAAAATGACTTAAAATTCCTAAACCAGTTCCGTTAAGAGTGAAACAATAATATGAAATTTAGTGAAAAGTGGTTAAGAGAGTGGGTTAATCCAGCCATTGATACGCAAGCTCTGTCGGAACAGCTTTCTATGGCTGGCCTAGAAGTTGATGGCGTAACACCTGCAGCAGCAAAATTTAATGGTGTATTGGTAGGTGAAGTTGTTGAATGTGGACAACATCCTGATGCAGATAAGCTACGCGTTACCAAAATTAATGTCGGTGGTGATGAACTACTTGATATCGTATGTGGCGCACCGAACTGTCGTTTAGGCATTAAAGTTGCGGTTGCAACTGTTGGCGCAGTGCTTCCTGGTGATTTTAAAATTAAAAAAGCCAAGTTACGTGGCCAACCTTCAAATGGCATGTTGTGTGCCTTTGTTGAGCTAGGTATTAGCGAAGAAGGCGATGGCATTATGGAATTGCCAAGCGATGCGCCAGTAGGTACAGATTTACGTGAATACCTAGGCCTTGATGATAATATTATTGATGTTGATTTAACACCAAACCGTGGTGATTGTTTAGGTATAAAAGGCTTAGCGCGCGAAGTGGGCGTACTTAACAGCATTGACGTAAACGTATTACAAATTCCAGCGGTTACAGCAACAATTGACGATAAAGTATCGATTGAATTAGTTAATGAAGATGCATGTCCTCGCTACCTTGGGCGTGTGATCAAAGGCATTAACCTTGATACAGCAACGCCGTTATGGATGGTTGAAAAACTACGTCGCAGCGGTGTGCGTTCAATCGACCCAGTAGTTGATGTTACTAATTATGTATTACTTGAACTTGGCCATCCAATGCATGCATTTGATTTAAATGCGATTGAAGGTGGAATTAAAGTACGTAGTGCAAACGCCGGTGAAGAGCTAGTTTTACTTGACGGTAATAGCGTTAAATTAAACGAATCTACATTAGTGATAGCCGATCATAATAAAGCACTAGCCATTGCGGGTATTTTTGGTGGCGAGCAATCGGGTGTTACAAATAAAACGTCTGATATATTACTTGAAAGCGCATTTTTTAACCCTGTAGCAATAGCTGGGCAAGCACGTAGCTACGGTTTACACACAGATGCATCGCATCGTTATGAGCGTGGTGTTGATTTTGCGCTACAGCATGATGCAATAGAGCGTGCAACAGCGTTACTACTTGAAATAGTAGGCGGTGAAGCAGGCCCAGTGGTTGAAGCCGTTGCCGCAGATAAACTACCTAAAGTGACTGAGGTTCGTTTACGTCGTAGCCGTTTAGACCGTGTTATTGGCCATCATATTGAAGATGAGAAAGTTACTGATATTTTAACTCGCTTAGGTTTTAACGTAAAAGTTGAAAACGACAGCTGGAGTGCAGATGTACCTAGTTACCGTTTTGATGTGCGTATTGAAGAAGATTTAATTGAAGAAGTGGCGCGTGTTTACGGTTACAACAGTATTCCTAATGTTGCACCGACTGCTAAGCTTAAAATGACTACCCATAACGAAGCGACTATCGCACTAAGCAAGTTTCGTAATACGCTAGTAGCCCGTGGTTATCAAGAGGCTATTACGTACAGTTTTGTCGACCCTAAAGCGCAAGCTATTTTGCACCCAGAAAGTCAGCCGCTAGTATTACCGCACCCAATTTCAATTGAAATGTCTGCAATGCGAGTAAGCTTAATGCCTGGCTTATTGGCGTCGCTAGCGTATAACCAAAATCGTCAGCAACCGCGTATTCGTCTATTTGAACACGGCCTTAAATTTTTAAGTGACGAAAATGCCGAAAACGGTGTTAACCAAGTGCCAGTAATTGGCGGTGTAATTACCGGTCTTGCGCATGGCGAACATTGGGTTGAAGAAAAACGCAACGTCGATTTTTACGATGTGAAAGGTGATGTGGAAGCACTACTGGCAATTACCAATGATATGAGCCGCTTTGAAATTAAAGCAGAGCAGTCAGACGGTTTGCATCCTGGTCAATCAGCGGTAATTTATGTTGCTGGTAAAAAGGTCGGTTTTTTTGGTGCATTACACCCTCAAGCGCAAAAGTCGTTAGATATCAATAATGCTACTTTCGTGTTTGAAATTGAAATGTCGGCAATCGAAAAAAGAAATTTACCGCAAGTTGCAGGGGTGTCTAAATTCCCTTCAAATCGCCGCGACATCGCGATTTTAGTGCAAGAGAGCGTAAATATTGGCGATATTTTAACAGCGATAGAAAAAGTTGGCGGAAATCAATTAGTTGACCTAAACTTATTCGATGTGTATAAGGGCAAAGGTATTGAGCCAAATTATAAGAGTTTGGCGATTGCTCTAACACTGCAATCGGTTGATAGAACACTCGAAGAGAAAGATATCAATCTAGTAGTTGATAACGTGGTGGCCACACTGGCCGAACAGTTTAATGCATCGTTGAGGGACTAGATATGGCGCTTACTAAAGCCGACATAGCTGAACACCTATTTGAAAAACTCGGGATCAATAAAAAAGATGCCAAAGATTTAGTTGAAGCGTTTTTTGAAGAAATCCGCTCAGCGCTTGAAAAAGGCGAGCAGATTAAGCTCTCTGGATTTGGTAATTTTGATCTTCGTGATAAAAAAGAAAGACCGGGACGTAATCCGAAAATAGGGGAAGATATTCCTATTTCGGCGCGTCGCGTGGTGACCTTTAGACCTGGGCAAAAACTTAAAACCCGAGTAGAAGTGGGCACAAGTAAAGCAAAGTAATATAAAAAAGGCAGCGTAAGCTGCCTTTTTTATTATTAATGTTTTATTTAACTACGCCTAGGTTACTTAAAACTCCCTAGGTGATACAAACTTACCAGCGCGAATTTGCTGAAAAGTTTGTTGCGCTAAAGAATCTAAACTATCAAGATTTTTTCTGCTGCTTGCCAATTGCTGCTCTACAGCAAATATATCAACGTTTTCTATCCCCGACATCTGCGCAACTTTAGAAAAAACATAGGCATGTTTATAATTTTGTTGTTTATAAAACAAACTGACCAAAGAGGTAAACACCTCGGGATAAGGTATTTGCTGTGCTTTATTAAGTTCTAATGTTTTGTAGAGCAAATCAATCGTTTTATCATCATCAAATTTAATATAATACGATGCCAAAAAAAGTTGCATTTCAGCACTTGTTGTCACCCTTTCATCATGCTCCAAAGCTAAAAATTTAGTCAGTGCTCGCTGATCGTTATTACGCGACCAATGATAGTAAAGTAAGCCTGGGTGATTAGTACTTTTAGTATCTTGATATAATCGCGTCATTTCTTTAATACTGGTTAATTTACCTTCTACACGAGAGGTCTTTTTTTCTTTTAATTTTATATGCTCAATTTTAGCTGCAAGCGTAATACACTGATTATATGATTCAAACTCTTTAAGTAGCTGATATTTATTTTCATCAGTTGGGTGCTTATATTCAATATAACGCTGCAAAATAGTGTTAGAACGCTGCTCCCGACAATGATTATCTTTATTTAGATCGTTGCAAAAACCGGGCGTTTTTTTACATACTTGGGCCAAGCTTAGTGGCTTTTCACATCCGGCTAAGGTGAGTACTCCAAGCACTACTATTAGTCTTATAACCATCCTCAACCCTTAAATATATTAATATAATGTTATTCTAACGCAATCATTTAGCCTCTAACAGTAGAGAATAAAGCAAGATTAAATTAGAATAGGGAAGTCACTAGAGTGCGTTGACTTATCAGGGTCGAAATCATTTCAACTTTTGATGGTTAAATGCTCTAGGGCTATCCGTTCAAAAATGTTTAACTTAGGTAAATAAAATGACCTCATCTCACGAGTTAGAATACACAAATAGTTGGCAAGAACGCCAAGGTTACGCAGAAAGCATGCAACCAATCATTGGTAAGCTTTATCGTAGTCGTGGTATCGAAATTGCTGTTTATGGCCGCCCACTTGTAAATGCAAGCCCAATTGAAATTATCAAATCTCACAAATCAGTTGCGCAGTTTGAAGGTACAAAATTACGTTTACGTGAAAGCTTCCCATTTTTAGAAGCGATTAGCAAAATGGATTTAAATTCTGCACGTATCGATATTGGTAAGCTTGCTTATAGCTATTTGTATAATGATGCTGCAAACGGTCGTTCTGTTGAAGAGTTTGTAAAAGATGAGCTCGCTGAAATTGCTGATTTACCAGCTAAAGAATCACGCGATGTGGTGCTTTATGGCTTTGGTCGAATTGGCCGTTTACTTGCACGCCTACTAATTGAAAAATCAGGTCCTTATGCTGACTTACGCCTACGCGCAATTGTTGTACGTGGTGGTAAAGATGGCGACCTTGAAAAACGTGCCAGTTTATTACGTCGTGATTCAATTCATGGTCCATTTAATGGATCTATCACTGTTGATAAAGAACGTAATGCAATTAAAGCTAATGGTAGCTACATCCAGGTTATTTACGCTAACTCTCCTAGCGAAATAGATTACACAGCCTACGGCATCGACAATGCACTTATTGTTGATAACACAGGTATTTGGAAAGATGAAGCAGGCCTTGGTCAGCATTTAGAATGTAAAGGCGCTGCTAAAGTACTATTAACGGCTCCTGCTAAAGGTAATATCAAAAACATCGTATATGGTGTAAATAACAAAGATATTTTACCTGAAGACAAAATTGTATGTGCAGCAAGCTGTACAACTAATGCCATTACACCAACACTTAAAGCATTAAACGATAAGTTTGGCATTAAAAATGGTCACGTAGAAACGGTTCACTCGTATACTAATGACCAAAACTTAATTGATAACTACCACAAAGCAGACCGCCGTGGCCGTGCTGCTGCACTTAACATGGTAATTACTGAAACAGGCGCTGCAAAAGCGGTTTCAAAAGCACTACCAGAGCTTGAGGGCAAACTAACGGGTAACGCAATTCGCGTACCTACACCTAACGTGTCGCTGGCTATTTTGAACCTAAACTTAGAAAAGAGCACCTCGGTAGAAGAGCTAAATGCATTTTTACGCGATACCGCACTTCACTCAGACCTGCGCGACCAAATTGATTACACCGCTTCTACTGAAATCGTATCTACCGATTTAGTAGGTAGTCGTTACGCTGGTGTGGTTGACTCGCAAGCAACTATTGTTGATGACAACCGTATTGTACTTTACGTTTGGTACGATAATGAATTTGGTTACAGCTGCCAAGTGGTACGTTGTATGCGCGATATGGCCGAAGTGGCATTCCCAAGCTTACCTCACTAATTTATTAGTCGTTATACAAAAGCCAGCATTTGCTGGCTTTTTTGATTATCAATATTTTTAAAGCGTAGCGCTTATGGTACGCTTTATACATTAGATACGGCTAATCGCAGCGTACTTACATCCTGGCTATTTATGCAGTCCAGAGACACTTAGTCAACTTATAGGTTTTTTGTCATGAAAATCAGTAGCAATTTCGATAGTGGTAATATTAAGGTTATTGAAGCCACCGATCCATTAAATATCCAGTTAGAGATTAATAACGATTTCCAGTCTGAATTTTATCAGTGGTTTCATTTTCGCCTAGAAACAACCCCTTACCAATTACATAAGCTAAATATAAACAAGCTCGAAAATTCAGCTTATCCAGATGGCTGGGTAGATTATCAGGCGGTTGCATCGTATGACCGTCAAACGTGGTTTCGTGTACCTTCAAGCTACGAAAATGGCACATTAAGCTTTGAAATAGAGCCAGAGTGCGGCAGTGTTTATTTTGCTTATTTTGCACCATATAGCTATGAGCGTCATTTAGATTTACTTACGTGGGCGCAAAGCCAGCAAATTTGCCAATTAGAAACATTGGGCGAAACCCTTGATGGCCGCGACATGAGCGTACTTAAAATTGGTGAGCCAAGTGCAGATAAGAAAAACATTTGGATCACAGCTCGCCAGCATCCGGGTGAAACAATGGCGCAGTGGTTTGTAGAGGGAATACTTCACAAACTACTTGATGACGAAGACCCGCATGCTGCTGCATTACTATCAAAAGCAGTATTTTATATTGTGCCAAACATGAACCCAGATGGTAGTGCTCGTGGGCACTTACGTACTAACGCTAAAGGCGTTAACTTAAACCGTGAATGGCAAACGCCGAGCATGGAAAATAGCCCAGAAGTTTATTTAGTGCTTAATAAAATGCGTGAAACAGGCCTAGATATGCACCTTGATATTCATGGTGATGAAGCAATCCCGTATAACTTTGTAGCCGGCAGTGAAGGCATTCCAAGTTATGATGCGCGCTTAAAAGATCTAGAAGATAGCTTTAAAGCTGCTTTGTTAACCATTACTCCTGAGTTTCAAGACGAACATGGCTACCCTAAAGACGAGCCAGGCCAAGCTAACCTTACAGTAGGTTCATCTGCAACAGCAGAAGAATTTAAGGCGCTTACCTATACAGTCGAAATGCCATTTAAAGATAATAACGACTTACCCGACCCAGATTACGGTTGGTCAGATCGTCGTTCATATCAATTTGGCCAAGATACTTTGGCGGCTATCGTAAATGTCGTTGATAAATTAAGATAAATTAGTATAAGGTAAGGGCAACATTAAAATGTTGCCCTTTTTTGTTACAACACTTACAAAAATAACAAGTACGCAACGGCACAATAAACTGTGGCTTAACGAATGTTTAGTCAGCAATTTCAAAATAAAATAATAAGAGGAATTTAGCGTGGATGCATTCGGACAACTTTTAGATAGCCTAGATGGCATGTTAGGAGGAGCAGTATGGTTTCCTTATGTGTTATTAGGGGTTGGTTTATTTTTTACTATTTATTTAAAATTTCCCCAAATACGGTATTTTAAACATGCTTGCCAAGTTGTTTCGGGTAAGTTTGATAAAAAAGATACAGAAGGGGATACCACTCACTTTCAAGCACTTGCTACAGCACTATCGGGCACAGTAGGCACAGGTAATATTGGTGGCGTAGCACTGGCTATATCAATTGGTGGGCCTGCGGCGTTGTTTTGGATGTGGATGACCGCATTTTTTGGTATGACTACCAAGTTTGTAGAAGTTACCTTGTCGCATAAATACCGTGAAAAAACTGAAGATGGCACTATGTCTGGCGGCCCAATGTATTACATGGATAAACGCCTTAACATGAAATGGCTGGCCATTTTATTTGCCGTAGCCACTGTAATTAGCTCGTTTGGTACAGGCAGCCTGCCACAAATTAATAATATTGCACAAGGTATGGAAGCCACCTTTGGTTTTGCGCCTATGGCCACAGGTGCAGTGTTATCTATTTTACTTGCCTTGGTTATATTAGGCGGCATTAAGCGTATTGCAGCAATTACATCACGCGTAGTACCGTTAATGGCGGCTATTTATATTATTGGTGCTCTGGCTGTTATTTTTTATAACGCTGAAAACATCGGTCCTTCATTTTCTGCTGTATTTATGGACGCATTTTCTGGCTCTGCTGCCGCAGGTGGCTTCTTGGGGGCGTCATTTGCTTATGCGTTTAACCGGGGTGTAAACCGTAATGCCGATCAGTTAAGGTTAATTGATCGGTTGACCGATCTAAATGATCGTGAATAATCCGTAATTAGTTTCGCT
>NZ_JBEOOB010000057.1:0-9866 GCF_040308685.1 Pseudoalteromonas sp. 20-MNA-CIBAN-0454
GCGAAACTAATTACGGATTATTCACGATCATTTAGATCGGTCAACCGATCAATTAACCTTAACTGATCGGCATTACGCAAGCGGGCTCTTTAAAAGGTGTTAATTAGTTAACTAATTAGTCTACTAAACCACGGCGCTTAAGAAGTGCGTCGGTAGTTGGTTTTTGACCTCTAAATTCAATGTAGCTTTGCATTAAGTCGCGGCTATTGCCTTTAGATAGGATTTCTTTACGGAACTTATCGCCATTTTTGCGCGTTAAGCCACCGTTGTTTTCCATATGGGCAAAGGCGTCGGCTGCAAATACTTCAGTCCAAAGGTACGCGTAGTAACCTGCAGAGTAACCACCGGCAAAAGTGTGGCTAAAGTAGTTTGATTTATAACGCGGTGGTACAGGGTAGTAAGCAATACCATGTTTTTCTAGCGCGCTTTGCTCAAACTTTTCTACATCAGCTATTTTTTTATCAGAACCAAATGAATGCCATTCCATATCAAGCAATGCCGCAGCTAAGTACTCAGTAGTACCAAAGCCTTGGTTGAATTTTTGTGATTCTAACATTTTGTTAAGCAAGTCTTGTGGAATTGGCTCACCAGTTTTGTAGTGCTTAGCGTAGTTAGCTAATACAGTCGGTTCAATCATCCAGTCTTCATTTGCTTGAGAAGGAAACTCAACAAAGTCACGCGCTGTTGCTGTGCCCGCTAGGCTTGGGTACTTAACATCTGAGAATAAACCATGCGCCGCATGACCAAACTCATGGAACAAAGTAGATACTTCGTCAAACGTTAATAATGTAGGCTGACCTGCTGCTGGTTTTGGAATGTTTTGCGCGTTGTAGATAACAGGTTTAGTGTTTTTTAAACCACTTTGTCCTACGTATGCACTCATCCAAGCACCGCCACGCTTACCTTCACGTGCGTATGGGTCCATGTAAAATAAACCAATTGCACTGCCATCAGCATTAAATACTTCAAAGGTAGTTACATCTTCGTGGTAAACCGGCAGATCTTTACGTTCTTTAAAGGTAATACCGTATAGTTTTTCCATAGCGAAGAATAAACCATTATGAATTACCGATTGTAATTCAAAGTAAGGTTTAACTAGGGCTGGGTCTAGGTTGTACTTTTCAGCACGTACTTTTTCAGCGTAAAAAGCCCAATCCCACGGTTTAAGTTCAAAACTTTCGCCAGAATCGTTAATTACTTTTTGAATTGCTGCAGCTTCAATTTTTGCTTTTTCAACTGCTTTAGGTGCAAGGTCATCTAAAATGCCGTAAACATTTTCAGTGGTTTGCGCCATACGCGAAGTCATTACATAAGAAGCCCAATCTTTATAGCCTAAAAGCTCTGCTTTTTGAGCGCGAAGGTTGGTTTCTTTAATAATAATAGGGCCGTTAGTTTTAGCCGCACGCTTAGTTGAAGCTGTAAACACTTGCTCGCGTAAGTCGCGGTTTTCTAGGCTACTTAAAATTGGCTGCTGCGTGGTGTTTACTAAAGTGATCATGTAACCGGTTTTGCCTGCTTTTTTAGCTGCATCGGCTAGACTTGCAATTTCGCCTTCAGAAAGACCGGCTAATTTACTTTTATCGGTAACAACAATTACGTCTTCTTTAAACGATTTTAAAACGTTTTGTGAAAATGCCGTTGAAAGCTTAGCAAGCTCAGAGTTAATTTCACGCATTTTTGCTTTTTCAGCGTCGTTTAATTTGGCACCCGCTTTAACAAACTGTTTGTAGTAAAAATCAACAAGACGCTGATCTTCTGCATTTAGTTTGCTTTTATTGTCGTAAATAGTTTGTACGCGTTTAAATAATGCGCCATTTAAGTAAATGTCGTCTGAGTGCGCTGAAAGTACAGGCGCCATTTTCTCATCGATACGTTGATATTCACTGTCAGAAATTAATCCTGATAAGTTATAAAATGCAGTAGATACGCGATTTAATAACTCACCCGACAGCTCCATTTCAACTAACGTATTTTTAAATGTAGCTGGGGCAGGGTTGTTAGCAATTGCTAATACTTGTGCTTTATGCTGAGCAATACCGGCATCGAAAGCAGCTTCGTAATCTTTAGTAGAGAACTTATTAAATTCTGGTGCCATATATTGTAATGGGCTTGATTTGAACAATACATTGTTTGCGTTAATGTTTTGCACTTGTGTAGCGCTCTCTTTTGCCATGTTGTTTGAATCGTTTGATGTACAGGCAGATAATACTAAAACACTAGCAATAGTAGTGGCGATCAATGTTTTACGCATAGTAACTCCATAAAAATATTAGCCGAAATAGGCTGTGCGAGTCGAAAAACACAGTTAACTTATCAAATTTAGAGTTATATACAATCATGTTTATCGGTATTAAGCGGGATTTAAACGCAAATTAGCGAATAATAGAGGAAAAGGTGGGTAAAAGTAGCTCTAAATATAAACGTTTGAGCTACTTAGTTAAGTAAATAAGCAAAAAAAGTATCCAAATTTTAATTGTAACCTAGTACAAATTTTTTATCAGAGCTAAAGTTTACCGGTTGCTGTTGGCCAAATTCTTGATTAATAGTTGCCAGTGCTTGTTCTTGTTGAGCGAGTAAAGATAAAATTTTATTACGGTATTCGAGGCTAGTTTCAAATAAATTAAGGTCAACCTGCGGCTGCAAGGTTGCTAGTTTTTGAGCTAAAGTTAGTTGCGTCATAATGTTATCTCCAGTGCAAGTACACTATTTATATAGCACTAAGTACCATAAAAGGTTAGTTGATTGTATAAATTGATTTTATTCCCCTAATATTATGACGTGCTAAACTTAGCGAACCCTGAACCAGTTTTACTTTTATTTTAGACACACGTTTATAGAGCGGTATCTTCTTACTTATTTGG
Organism: Pseudoalteromonas sp. 20-MNA-CIBAN-0454; assembly: GCF_040308685.1. Taxonomy (NCBI): domain Bacteria; kingdom Pseudomonadati; phylum Pseudomonadota; class Gammaproteobacteria; order Alteromonadales; family Pseudoalteromonadaceae; genus Pseudoalteromonas; species Pseudoalteromonas sp. 20-MNA-CIBAN-0454. The sequence goes on from NZ_JBEOOB010000057.1 coordinate 2,862, forward strand.
ATAATAAATGACACTAGAACAATTAAATCAAATGCTTGCTTTTGTACTTTTTAGTTACAACGATGTGCAAATTACAGTGGTAAAAGTAATTCAGATCCCATTGATATTATTTACTATGTGGTTTGTGGTTACTCGTATTGGTAAGTTAATAAAAAAATCATTACTTAAACGTAAAATGAACCCTGATGCGGTGCTATTGTTTACGCGAATTTATTTTATTTTAAGTATCGCAATTTTAATTTTCACTTCTTTAGAGGTGTTAAATATACCGCTTACCGCTTTTGCTTTTGTATCGGGTGCTATTGCGATAGGTGTTGGTTTTGGTGCGCAAAATATCATTAATAACTTTATTAGTGGCTGGATATTAATGTGGGAGCGACCAATTCGTATTGGTGACTTTTTAGAGGTGGGCAATGCTAAGGGCGTAGTTGAAACGATAAACACTCGCTCAACCCGTATTCGCCGTAACGATGGCGTACATATGCTAGTACCAAACAGCCAATTATTAGAAAACACAGTAACTAATTGGACGCTAATTGATCGTAATGCACGTACCTCGGTTAATGTGGGTGTAATGTATGGCTCAGATGTTGAATTGGTTGAAAAACTGATGCAACAAGTGCTTGCAGATCATCCGGCAATATTACCCACCTTACCAAAAGCGGTGTTGTTAGATGACTTTGCTGAAAGCGCGATGATGTTTAGTGCTTATTTTTGGGTGTATGCAGAGTCTGAAACGATGTTGCGCCAAGTTCGCAGCGATATTCGTTTTAGTCTTTATAAGCAGTTTAAGTTAAATAATATTAAAATTGCCTTACCACAACGTATTATTCATATTGATGATAAAAAATTCAATACGCCACTGTAATTAGCACCCATTAAATATAAAGAAAAGTGGCTTAGCATTTTGGTGCTAAGCCAACTGAATTAGCGGCTTTGATTTAATTTTTTTAATTTAAGCGCTAAACCAACTATAAGCGCGCCAAATACTATAGCGTATGCAGCAACTAACCAAAGCAAGGTTAAAATGCCTGCACCTGGGTTAAATACTAAGTACAGTCCAAATATTATAGAAATAAAACCACTAATAATTAAAATCCATTCGTTACTAATTTCATTACGTAACTTTTGGGCTAAAAATATTTCTACTACACCAATTGCAATCGCCCACGCAGCAACATAATAAAGTAACAATAAGGCGGTAAGGTTTGGTGCAAGTAAAGTGACAAAAGCGGCAATAATACTCAGTAAGCCACCAATTAATAATAGCATCCAAAAGGGATTTGATTTTTTTGATGTTATGGCAACCCAAACTCTTAATATGCCATCAAATAAAAAGTAGCCAGCAAAAACTAATAACATAACTTGCAACGACGCCTCAGGTGCAAACCAGGTTATTAAACCAAACAGTATGGCTATAACACCACGAAGTAAAAGTAACGACCAGTTTTTGGTGAGTGTATTCGTAAGATTCATTTTAATCCTTAAGTAAATAGTATGAGCGCCCAGATAAGGTAGCTATTGTTATTAGCAGGGTCAAACAAGTTTAATATCAAGTCTATATAGCATAACTTTAATTTGAAACAGGTCAAATGTCCGCTATTTTTGTTTTTTAAAGGGTTTATTTTTAATTATTTTAAGAGATGTATTTTTTGCACAAATTGTTTTTTTTATGTTTCTTTTATGCAGTAAAAGAGCGTCAGGGTGTTATAATATTAACCACTCATTCAGCCTCTTTAATTCGTTTTGCACTCTCGAGAAAGAGGTCCGCGTAGCGTATCGCGAAAAATTGCCTGAGTCCGCTATTGTAAGTGGCGCAACACATCAACCGTTGAACAAGAGTGCACTAAAAAGGTTAATCCCCGACATGAAAGTAATGAAAAGATCTACGTTAGCAACCCTAGTAAATGCAGCGTTACTCTCTGCCGTAGCAGGCACTTCATTTTCTACTATTGCTGCTGAGCAAGCGCCAGCGGTAAAGAAAAATCAATTAGAAGTTATTCAAGTTACTGCTCGTAAACGTGTAGAAAATGCACAAGAAGTACCAGTAGCTGTTTCTGCACTGCAAGGCGATAGCTTGGATGCTTACAGCTCTGCTGGTATGGATATTCGTTTTATGAATGCGAAAATCCCAAGTTTATCAATTGAGTCTTCATTTGGTCGTTCATTCCCACGCTTTTATGTACGTGGTTTAGGTAATACAGATTTCGATTTAAACGCATCACAACCGGTATCATTGGTTGTAGATGAAGTAGTACAAGAAAACGCTATTTTAAAAGGCTTTCCAGTATTTGACGTTTCACGTGTAGAAGTACTACGTGGACCACAAGGTACTTTGTTTGGTCGTAACACGCCTGCGGGCCTTGTTAAATTTGATTCAGTAAAACCAAGCCAAGAATTTGAAGGTTACGGCTCGGTATCTTACGGTAGCCGTGGCGCTGTAGATTTTGAAGGTGCGGTAGGCGGTGGTTTAACTGACCGTTTATCAACGCGTGTATCAGTACTGTGGCAAGATAAAGACGATTACATTGATAGTCGTGCTCCAGGGTTTGAACAAAAAGACGCGCTAGGCGGCTACACAGATAAAGCAGCCCGTATTCAGTTTTTATACGAAGGCGATGACTTCACTGGTTTATTTAACTACCACGTGCGTGATATGGACGGTAAACCAATTGCCTTCTTTGGTAATTCTATCAAGCCAGGTACTAACGATTTAGTTGATGGCTTTGAAAATGACGTGGTTTACCACGATGCGGCATCACGTGCGACGCAGCAAGTTGAGTCAGAAGGTGCGAGCTTAAAGCTTGAGTGGGATTTTAATAATCACACATTAACCTCTATTTCGGCGTGGGAAAGTGCAGAAATATATTCTCGTGCAGACATTGACGGCGCTTATGAGACAGGTTTTAGCTCAGCAGAAAGTGCTGATGGTATTCCTGACCACGATCAATACACTCAAGAGTTACGCTTATCAAGCAACTTTGCTGGCGATATAAACTACCAAGTAGGTGTGTTTTACTTTGATGAAGCGCTGACAATTGAAAATTTCAGCTATGATACGTTTTCATCACCTGCAGGTAATGAAACCGGTTATGTAATACAGCAACAAGATACAAAAGCATGGGCGGTATTTGGCTCAGTTGATTACACGATTAGCGATGATTTAAAAGTAACTGCAGGTCTGCGTTATTCAGACGATGAAAAAGAATTTTCTGCAAACCGTACTCAAAGCCCAATTGGTGCTGGTCCGCTATCTAGTGGACTCATCAATGTAAGTGATGACCATATTAGCTGGGATATTTCAACAAGCTATAAAGTAAATGATGACGTAAACTGGTACACACGTATTGCTAATAGCTTCCGTGCACCTAGCTTACAAGGGCGTATTTTATATGGTAATGATGTAACTACCGCAGAAACAGAAACGGTAACCTCATACGAAACAGGTATTAAGTCAGACGTACTAGACGGTCAAGGCCGTGTTAACGCCACTGTTTTTTACTACACAATGAATGACCAACAGTTAACAGCTGTAGGTGGTGGTGCTAACTTTAACCGTTTGTTAAATGTTGATAAAACCACAGGTTATGGTTTTGAGCTAGATTCTGAGTGGGTGTTAAGTGATGAGCTAAATGCTACATTCAACTTAAGTTATAACAAAACTGAGCTTAAAGATGACACGCTTAGCATAGCAGCTCCAAGCCGCCCAACGTTGACAATTACTAACCCAGTAGTAAATGGTAAAGTATTACTCGATGGTAACAGCTTACCGCATGCTCCAGAGTGGATTTCTAACTTCACATTACGTTATACCAAAGAGCTAGCTGATGGTGAATTCTTTGCTTATGGCGATGTTTCTTATCGTAGCAAAATTAACTTTTTCTTATATGAATCAGTTGAGTTTGAAGGTAAGCCGCTTGTTGAAACTGGCTTACGTGCCGGTTACGCATGGGCAGATGGCGACTATGAATACCAAGTGTCAGCATTTGTGCGTAACTTATTTGACGAGCAACAATCTATTGGTGGCGTAGACTTCAACAATAATACTGTAATGGTTAATGAAGAGCGTTACGTTGGTGTAGAGTTTAAAGTTAACTTCTTTTAAGCTTAAACACTAATAGTAAAAATACTACAGAGCCCGCTTTTATAGCGGGCTTTTTCGTTTATATTCATTAATATTACTGCTAAAGTAGCGTTAATTGATTTGCAAAATAAAGAGATGAAAAATGGCTGGATTTTGGAACTACCGAGTGATTTTTTGTGAAGCCACAAAAGATGAAGCAGCGCAGTATCAAATACATGAAGTAGAATATAACCTTAATGGTAAAGTAACTAATTGGTCTGAAACCGGAGCAGCTCCTTTTGGTACATCGCTTGATGAATTAAAAGCTGATTCTGAGCGATTAAAAACAGCGTTTGAAAAACCTGTTTTAAAAGTGGCGCGTAAAGCGCGTGGTTATGAGTTGGTTGATGTTGAAACAGGTGAAGAAGCCACTGGTGAGCCACCGGCGGGTTTAACGGAGTAATTTATAAACATATTAAAGGCGCTTAGGCGTCTTTTTTAGCGCTGTGATAAGGAATAAAAATGACTTTAAAAGCAGTATTATTTGATATGGATGGCACGTTAGTCGACTCTGAAAGCATGCACTTTGCATGTTGGAGCCAGGTACTTGCGCCATTTAATGTAAACTACGAAGAGGGTGAGTTTTGTCAGCGTTTTTCGGGGCGGCCAACGCTCGAAGCTGCAAGTGAAATAAAGCAACAGCATAACTTATCGGTTAGCAGTGACTATTTAGCCGATGAAAAATACCGTTTATTTGCACAATATGTAAAAACCAATTTACCAGCACTAATGCCTTTTGCAGAACAAGCATTAATAGCGGTTAAAAGCAGCGGCTTAAAAATGGCGTTAGTAACAGGCAGCGCTCGCCACGAAGCAGAACCAATATTAAAAGGGCTTGGCTTTTATGATCTATTTGACGCAGTAGTCACTAAAGATGATGTTATTAATCCAAAGCCAGCCGGAGATCCTTACTTATTAGCACTCAAGCAGATAAATGTAGCTGCTAAAGATGCCATTGCAGTAGAAGATACCTTTACCGGAGTAACTGCAGCAAACAACGCCGCTGTAAGTGTTGTGGCGATTGCTAATAGCCATACGCAAAACCATGACTTTAGCCAAGCCAGTTACCGTATGGATGATCTGCAAGAGTTTTGGCAATGGCTGCAATCTCAACTATAGTTTAAGCCACATTACCTTGCTTGGACGCGCTGATGTTTTATATAAAATTAATTACTTTAATCACAGCAGTACTTTTTAGCTCTATTGTGAATGCAACATTGCCCAAGGTGCTGCTTGCTAAAGTGTATGACGAAACTAAGCACAGCGATGTAAGTAACTATTTAGTTAGTGAAAAGTTTGATGGTGTAAGGGCTATTTGGACAGGCAAACAGTTTGTTACCCGACAAGGTAATGTAATAAACGCGCCTGAATGGTTTACAGCGCCCTTACCTAAAGTATGGCTTGATGGTGAACTGTGGACTAAACATCAGCACTTTGCGGTGCTCAGTGGCATTGTGCGCACTAAAACTCCCAATAATCATGATTGGCAAAGTATTACGTATCAAGTATTTGATATGCCTGATGCAAACGTGCCTTTTAGCCAGCGCTACAGCAATTACAGCCACCTTGTTGCTGGTTTAAATTCACCTCATATAAAAGCTATAAAGCAGCATCAGTTTACTAATAACCAATTATTAACTAACTATTTTAAAAATATAACAGCGCAAGGTGGCGAAGGCGTTATGCTGCATTTAGCAAGCGCAAAACATGCCGATGGGCGCAGCGATGCGCTATTAAAATTAAAGCCCTACTTAGATGCAGAGGCAATAGTGATTGCATACCTACCGGGTAAAGGTAAATACCAAGGCATGTTAGGAGCGTTAAGAGTAAAAACACCGCAAGGGCAACTGTTTTCAATTGGCACCGGATTTAGCGATGCCGAGCGCGAAAGCCCGCCAGCATTGGGTAGCACCATTACTTATCGATTCCATGGTTTAACAAAAAATGGCTTACCTCGCTTTGCTAGTTTTTTACGCGTGAGAGAGTCACTCTAACAATTATTCAGCCCTATATGAGTATATATTTATTGCTAGGTATGCTAAATTGCGCGGCCTTTTTAGTGATGTATGGTGATATATGTTTGTTGGTTTTGATTATGGTAGTTCTAATTGTGCTATGGGTGTAATGAACGAGGGTAACGTTCAATTAGTGCCGTTAGAGCAAGGAAAACATTACCTACCTTCAACACTTTATACCCACCATAGTGCGTTGGTAGTTGACTATGTTGCCAGGCATTTACAAGGTAGCAGCGATGAGCTTGCGTTTAAAACTCAGCGCCAAGCATTGCTAAATTCATTACCACGAATTAAATCTGACTTAGATTTACACCCCACAGACGAAACCTTATTTGTTGGCCGCGAAGCAATTAGCGAGTATGTGCAATTTCCTGAAGAGGGTTATTTTGTTAAATCACCAAAATCATTTTTTGGCGCTACAGGTTTAAAACAAGGACAAATTAACTTTTTTGAAGACATTGCCACCGCAATGATTTTAAAAATAAAACAACGTGCTGAGCAATCACTAAGCAAAACGTTAACCCAAACCGTTATTGGTCGTCCGGTTAACTTTCAGGCGGTAGGCGGTGAGGAGTCAAATCAGCAAGCAATTGGTATTTTAGAGCGCGCTGCAAAACGTGCCGGCTTTAAAGAAGTCGCATTTTTATACGAGCCACTGGCGGCCGGTATTGATTACGAGAGCAACTTAACACAAAACCAAAAAGTACTGGTTATCGATATTGGTGGCGGTACCAGCGATTGCTCGTTTGTGCAAATGGGGCCAAGCTTTCGGGATAAAAGTGACCGTGACGCTTAATGCCAGTCAGTTAACACTGACTGGCTTTTTTTTATACGGATATTTAGATGGTTTCTTTTTCACACATCGTG
>NZ_JBEOOB010000058.1:0-8643 GCF_040308685.1 Pseudoalteromonas sp. 20-MNA-CIBAN-0454
CGGGAGCCGGATTTGAACCGACGACCTTCGGGTTATGAGCCCGACGAGCTACCAGACTGCTCCATCCCGCGCCTGTAATTTCTTTAAAACAAATCCGTAATATTTACGAGCCTGCCTTGAAGAGAGCGCTACTATATAGGAATAAACATATAATGCAAGGCTTTAGTTATTATTATTGTTTAAGTGAACAAAAAGCAAGCAAGTGGTGTTATAAGCATTCCCATTAATGTGGGTTAATCATTTTTTGCCACTCCCAATCAGGGTGCCCCATTACAATGAAGTCTGGATTTTCAGTGCTTTCACGCTGATTATAAGTTAGTGGGTTAAACTCTGCATCGGTAATACTGCCGCCAGCTTGCTCAACTATAATTTGTGATGCGCCCGTATCCCACTCACCAGTGGGGCCTATTCTTAAAAAACAGTCAGCCTTTCCTTCTGCTACAATACATGCCTTTAAAGAGCATGACCCTAAAGCAACGGTAGTAAATTGGGCGTTAAGGTACTGGCTCACTGCTTCAATTTTTTGGCGGCGGCTCACTGCAACCGTTAAGTTATCGGGTGAGGCTACAAATATTTGCTTATCGCTACCATTTTTACGCTTAAATGCCCCATTATCGGCGCTCGCAAAATAGGTTACCCCTTTTGTTGGCCAATGAATAACTCCCAGCACAGGTTGGTTATTCTCAATGAGTGCTATATTTACCGCAAAGTCGCCACTTTCTAAAATAAATTCTCCGGTACCATCCATAGGATCAAGTAACCAATAACGTTGCCAATGCTGCCTATCGGCTAATGCTGGGATCGGTGTTTCTTCTGACATAATAGGAATATTGGGTGCTAATGCCTCTAAACCAGCCACAAGTACGTCGTTAGCAGCAAGATCAGCTTTAGTAACTGGTGTGTTGTCTAGCTTTTGCTCTTTGCCAATATCACCATTTTTATAAATAGCCATAATGGCATCACCAGCACGCTCAGCCAATAATATACAAGGCTCTAGTAATTTATTCATCAATGACTCCTGATGCTAAATACTGATCTAATAATAATAAAGCAGCTACACTGCGTGCTTCGGTAAAATCGTCTTGTGTTAATAATGACCGCCAATCGGTTAATGGCCACTTAACAACGACCAGTGGCTCTGGCTCATCACCGGGCAATGTTTGTGAATACAATTGTTTAGCGACCATAATGTGCATGGTGGTATTAAAATGACTTGGCGCTATAGATACCGCTTTTAATCGTTTTAGGTAATCTGCACCAAAACCAACTTCTTCTTTAAGTTCACGGTTAGCGGCTTGCTCTGGTGTTTCACCTGGGTCAATTAACCCTTTAGGAAAACCCAGTTGATAGTCGTTAGTACCAGCGCAATATTCTCGCACTAGTAGTAATTCGTTATCTTTAGTTAACGGCACAATCATTACTGCACCTCGCCCGCCGCCACGAATTCGCTCATATTGACGTTCTTCGTTATTAGAGAATTTAAGTTCTAAAGATTCCACGGTAAATAAGCGACTTTTAGCTACAACTTTATTACTGAGGATTTGCGGTGGTATAGGGTGCTTTTTCTGTGTCATTGGCGTTAATTTGCTATCATGGCAGTTGTGCTTAATCATAAACTTTTCACAGGGAAAAGCCCATGCTAAATTGGTCAAAAATCGATACAGTTTTACTCGATATGGATGGAACATTACTCGATTTACATTACGATAGCCATTTTTGGCTTAACGTTATTCCACAACAGCACGCATTAGCAAAAAATATTAGCTTTGAAGCAGCGCAAGCTGATATTTCAAAACGCTACCAAGCCGTTAGCGGAAAAATACAATGGTACTGCTCAGATTATTGGGAGCAACAGTTAAACCTGCCTATTATGGAACTAAAGCGACAGTCTAAGCACTTAATAAAAGTGCGCGACGATGTGCCGTACTTTTTAACTGAACTTAAAAAAGCAGGTAAAGAGTTAATTTTACTTACTAACGCCCACCCTGAGTGTGTAATGCTTAAATTTGAGCAAACTGCAATTGATAACTACTTAGATGGAGTCGTATCGACTCATGAATATGGGGTAAGTAAAGAGCAGCAAAGCTTATGGCAACAGGTGCAAAGTGACTTAGGATTTAATAAAAGCCGTACGCTTTTTGTTGATGATAGTGTTCCTGTGCTCAACGCAGCACGCCAATACGGTATTGAACACTTGCTTGCGGTTGCTAACCCAGACAGCCAACAACCACATAACGATATAGCCGATTACTTAAATGTTACCGACTATCGCAAGCTAATTTAATTATTTTAGCGCAAACTATTTTGTTGGATATCGTGCCTCTAAGCCTTCGTACACTAATTTTGCAAAATCTGCATGTTCGGTATTAAGGCTTTTAACAACTTCTACTAAATGCTCGTTATCTTCTTGGCCATCCCACACTTTAATGTAACTGCCATCTTTATAGCCATGATCTTGGCGGAAGAAGTTTAAGGTATTTTTACCTACATAACCTCGGTATAAATCGTCAATATTCATACCTATTTGTGCCATACAACCTGCAAAAGCAGCCGCATTAAAAGTTTTATCTGCGACAGCAGATGCCGCCAATACTTCCAGTGTTTGCTTAAAGTCATCGGCTTGATGGGCAGTGCTTAATTCTAGCTCAAGCTGTTTAGCTATTTTTTCGTAGCTGGTGATACCGTCAATTCTGAGTGACAAGCCAAAATGAAAAATATCCACTAACTCTAAAATAACTTGTTCGGTATCAGGCGTTTGTTTTTTCCACCATTTCCAACCGTAATGATCGAGCATTTCTGCACACTCAACCCAAATGGCTCTGTACCAATCAAACCCTTGGCTAAACCATTGGTCATGTACTTTGGTATTCATGGCATTTTGCATTTCTAGCATCACTACTAGTTTGTTTAAATTGGCAGACATATCAATTCCTGTCGTTTTTGATTAGCTAAATTTTCATTAGTGTAATAATACAGATAAAATGCTTGTTGTGCATTGCTGTATATTTTCATTAGTGTGCTAACTATGTTTATCTTGAAGTCGTAAACTCATGCCATGAGTTTATTAGGTCTATAAAATCTTCAAAACCACAACCACTGCTTAGGCCATTTTCTTCAAGCATTAAATCGTCGTCTTGATAAGCCATAAGATCTTCACTGTCTTGGTGCAGAGCATGGGCTTCAAATAGAGCTTCGTCTTTCGTTAAAATTAAATCTATTTCTTGGCCCTTTAGCGTTAAAGGCTCAAAGCTTGAACTCACCGATGCAATAAGCGCTTGCACCATAGCTATTTTATCTTTGCCTATTTCTTCGTTTAACCAGCGGCCAATTATGGCATGCTCGCTACTTATTTTAATGCGTAATCCGCTAATTGGATCGCGAATAAATTGATATTCCATACGTATCGCTTTTAAATCGTTAGTTGCGCAATTATATACGTAAATAGCTGCAGACGCTAAAAAGCAAAATAGCGCCAAAAGGCGCTATTTTATAAAGCTTTAATATTAATTACGTCACGATCTATAACGTGCTGCATCAATAATTGCCCAAACATATACAATAGCGGCAATTATTCCTGGCACAATTAAAAACCATAATGCCGCACCACCAAAAAATAATATAGCGAATATAAGCGCGGCAAGAATACGCCCTTGCACTAGCTGCCCCAACCCCGGGAAAAATATATTACATAATGCTGCGATTACGTTACCGCCTGAACCTTGTCCTGACATACTAACCTCTGTAGTTTATTTAATTTTTATATTTTAGCTATAGAATTACTTACACACTCTATGCCAATTTAATAAATGTTACAAATCATATAGTTGTATTTTTATCAGTTTAACGCTGTGGTGATTTTTACTAAATTGAGGTCAAATTAGCAATTTTTATTATATCTTTTTAACCTTTCCGTTTTTGATTCGCTATCAAGCTACTAGTTTAGAACATAATTTTATGAATAGCTGTGTATAAAAACAGTATTTTATTTAGCCTAACAAAAACACCTGCTATACTGCCCGCATTATTGATTAAAAAGGCGTAACGATGGACGTTTCACAATTACTCGATGGCTTAAACGACAAACAACGCGATGCCGTTGCAGCCCCACTACAAAACATGCTGGTATTAGCAGGTGCTGGGTCTGGTAAAACACGAGTGTTGGTTCATCGTATTGCTTGGCTAATGCAAGTTGAGCAAGCCTCAGCGTATAGTATTTTTGCGGTTACCTTTACTAATAAAGCAGCTAAAGAGATGCGTACTCGCGTTGAAGAGACGCTAAAAGCGCCGGTTGGTGGTATGTGGATTGGTACTTTCCATGGTTTGTCGCACCGTATTTTACGCGCGCACCACCGTGAAGCAAAATTACCCGAAGCATTTCAAATTTTAGACTCAGACGATCAGCTACGTATGATCAAACGTTTATTAAAATCGATGAATATTGATGATAAAAAATGGCCCGCTAAACAGTTTGGTTGGTACATAAGCGCTAAAAAAGATGAAGCACTTCGCCCTAAAGATATTCAAGCCTACGATATTAACGAGCAAATGATGCTGCGCGTGTACGCGGCGTATCAAGAAGCATGCGACAGAGCAGGCTTAGTCGATTTTGCCGAAATACTACTGCGCAGCTACGAAGTACTCAAAAATAACCCTACACTACTGCGCCATTATCAACAGCGCTTTGCACACATGTTAGTAGACGAGTTTCAAGACACCAACACCATACAATACGCATGGTTAAAGCTACTTGCTGGCGACTCCAATAGTATTATGATTGTTGGCGATGACGATCAGAGTATTTATGGTTGGCGCGGTGCAAAAATAGAAAATATTAAACGTTTTTTAACTGACTTTAGCGCAGAGACCATTCGTCTTGAGCAAAACTATCGCTCAACCGCCACTATATTAAAAGCCTCAAATGCCCTGATCCAAAATAACTCAGAGCGTATGGGTAAAAGCTTATGGACCGACGGTAACGAGGGCGAACCTATTTCTATTTACGCCGCATTTAACGAGTTAGACGAAGCGCGTTTTGTAAGTAGTAAACTGCGTAGTTGGTTAAATGCCGGCAATGCGCTGCAAGATGCGGCTATTTTATATAGAAGTAATGCGCAATCACGTGTACTCGAAGAAGCCATGCTACAAGAAGGCCTAAAGTATCGTATTTATGGCGGCATGCGATTCTTCGAACGCCAAGAAATTAAAGACGCCCTGTCGTACTTACGCATAATAGGTAACCGTCAAGACGATGCTGCATTTGAACGAGTAATTAATACTCCAGCTCGTGGTATTGGCGATAAAACGCTAAGCCATATACGCGACTGTGCACGCGCCGAATCGTTACCACTTTGGTATGCAGCAAAAGCAATTGTAGAGCAACAACATTTATCTGGCCGCGCTTCTGGTGCAGTGAGTAAGTTTGTCGAACTAGTAGAGCATATTGAAGATAAAATTAGCGATCTAACGCTACATGAGCAAGCTAAATACGTTATTCAAACTTCTGGGTTAATGGCAATGTACCAAGCCGAAAAAGGTGAAAAAGGCCGTGCCCGAGTAGAAAACTTAGAAGAACTTATTAGCGCTTGCGATCAGTACGAATTGCCTGAGGAAGAAGAATATAGCTCTCCTCTACAAGGCTTTTTAGCGCATACCTCGCTTGAATCTGGTGAAGGACAAGCAGAAGAGCACGAAGACGCCGTACAAATGATGACATTGCACTCAGCTAAAGGTTTAGAATTTCCGTTAGTGTTTATGGTTGGCGTAGAGGAAGGTATGTTCCCTTCTCAACAAAGTAATGAAGAGTCTGGCCGTTTAGAAGAAGAACGCCGCCTTTGTTATGTAGGTATGACCCGCGCTATGGATAAACTATATATTAGCCATGCCGAAAGCCGTCGTTTATATGGACAAGAAAAATACCATACACCATCGCGCTTTTTACGGGAAATTCCCGAGGACTGTGTTGAAGAAATTCGTATTAAAACCCAAGTATCTCGACCACCCGCTGCAGGGCGTTTTAGCGCATCAGTTAGTCACGCTGCATTTGAAGATAGCGGCTTTAACTTGGGGCAACGTGTACTGCATGCTAAATTTGGTATTGGTACAGTACTTAATTACGAAGGTGCGGGTGCGCAATCTCGCGTACAAGTCAACTTTGATGATTTAGGTAGTAAGTGGTTAGTAACGGCATATGCAAGACTACAAGCTATATAAAAAGCAACTCATACAACTAGAACAACAATTAGCTGGCGCGCATCACCGCCAGCTAGTGCTTGTTACTGGCAATGATAATTGGTGCTATGAGCTGACAAACTCACTAGTACAAAATACTAATACACTTACTCTATCTAAACATTGTGCACTTAAAAATGCTCAATGGCCTGCACACATTCACCAAATATTAGGACAAGAATTTACCCACGCCATTTACGATGGCTTTAGTGGCTTATACCCCGATAAGTTGGCCGCAATTGCTGGTACAGTTAGAGCTGGCGGAGTATTGTTTGTATTACTTCCTGAGCTGGGTAACCTAAATAACTGGCAAGATCCCGCATTAAAAAGTGTCCAGTCTCATGGCCACAGCAATCAATATAGTTTATTCAATCAGCGTTTCAGCTCTATTATTAAAAGCTTACCGGCCTTGCATTACAGTGAAGAATTTGGCTGCATCAATAATAATTATAACTATGTCCTGCACAGTAATATTGATTTTGAACCGCAGAAAAACTGCGTAGCACAAATAGTAAAAGTAGCTCATGGTCGCGCCAATAGACCGCTACTGATCAATGCAGATAGAGGCCGAGGAAAGTCAGCCGCATTAGGCCTAGCAGCCGCAAAATTAGCTGATAAAAATGTAATTATTTGCGCCACTCAATTTAGAGCAACACACAGCAGCTTTAAACACTTAGCTGCACAGCTAAATGTTAATTACGATCCATTACAAAAACAGCTTGCTAACATGCAATATATTGCGCCAGACGCTCTGTTAAATGAGCTTCCCGAGTGTGACGTACTCTTAGTAGATGAAGCTGCTGCTATCCCAGTGCCTATGTTATTAAGCATGTTAGCGCATTATCCTCGTATTGTATTTGCAAGCACCTTAGTAGGTTATGAAGGCAATGGTAGAGGCTATACAATTCGCTTTAGTCAATATATTAAAAACCACTACAAAGCTTCTAAAGTAATTACTCTTGATGAGCCATTGCGCTTTGCTAAGCAAGATCCACTTGAGCAGCATATTCGTAGTTTATTAGCACTTGATGCACAGTATCAAGAGACTAATAGCAATAAATCGCAGATTCCTAAGCATAGTGAAGTAACTCAGCAACAACTCGTAACTGATGAAGCACTATTGTGCCAAGTCGTTGCTTTACTTGCACTTGCTCATTATCAAAGTAGTGTGAATGATTTACGCCAGTTGTTAGATGCGCCATCGCAACGCATATTTATCAGCAAAATAGACAAGCAATTAGTGGGTGTATGCTTAATCGCGATAGAAGGCGGTTTAAGTGAAGAACTTACTGAGCAAGTTATAAGTGGTGAGCGCCGCCCACAAGGGCATTTAATGGCGCAAACACTTGCACAACTGAGCTTTAACAGTGATTTTTTAACTCATTTAAGTGCGCGAGTTGTCCGTATTGCAATTGATCCAAGCTCACATAATTGTGGCCTAGGAAAAGCATTACTGAGCTATAGCGAGTCACAAGTAAAAGAACAATGTACTTGGTTTGGTGCTAGTTTTGGTGCCACTGCACAATTGCTAAAATTTTGGCAAAGCCTAGGCTTTAATGCTGTTAAATTAGGTTACCAACGCGACAAAAGCACTGCTGAGCACGCAACTTTAGTTGTTAAATCTCTTAATGCACCACAACAAAGTTTACAGTCACTGATTAAACAGTTTCAATACGAGCTGTTTTATGGCCTATTAAGCCACTTTAAGTCATTAGAATGGCAACTGGTTAGCACATTACTGCGCTCATTTAATGATGAGGTAATAGCTTCTGATACGTTAAGGTTATTTACACAGCAACTCAGCAGTAACCGCTTTACTATTTCACCCACTCTCTGGCGTTTAATTAGCCAAAATCCTGTTATAATTACTAGGATAGCAGCCAATCAGCAGCAACTTTTAATTCAAACAGTTTTACAACACCATACCGATGAGCAACTTATTAAAAATTTAAATCTCAGCGGCAAAAAGCAATTAGAACAACTGTTTAGAAACACAACAAACATACTCGCAAAGCAACTTTCTTCATAAAGCCATTTCACTTTTCTGCAGACGTAAAAAAGCCCGAATCGTTAAATTCGGGCTTTCTACAATTTGGGGTCGGCGCGCTACTTCGTAGCGACAACGCAGTAGAATGTCGTAAGTGCCCACAGCGGTGGAAAATCACAGTGCAAATGCACCACATTCATTGGCTAGTGGTGATGTTTTTATGATTTGAGTATTGGGTATCGCTACGCTCGCCCGACTTACGTGTTAGGTGTTGGATGAGTGGGCATTAATTGTACGAACCTCACTTTCCTGCAGACGTAAAAAAGCCCGACTATTTCTAATCGGGCTTTTTACAATTTGGAGCCTGGCAATGTCCTACTTTCACATAGCAAATGCTACACTATCATCGGCGCTGTTTCGTTTCACTA
>NZ_JBEOOB010000059.1:0-8082 GCF_040308685.1 Pseudoalteromonas sp. 20-MNA-CIBAN-0454
AGGGATCACCGCTGTTAAAATTTGCGGTGGAAAGTGAGCTTTAGTGCTTGCTGTCCACCTCAGGGCGTGTTGTTATAAATATTATACGTAATAAGTACGTTATTACACTATAAGGTAAACCTTGAATATAGCTGAATTTTTATTTCCAAGCGGTGTTGAGGAACTTCGATGGACAAACAAATTAAAGTAAAAAATATACCAGTTGAAGTAAAGATTCAAAAGCCGGATCTTAGCGGGCAACAGGATCGGTTTAATCCACGTAATCGTATTTACGTGCGTGCTGTTAATGGCTTGCACCAACTTCTTAGGCAGCGAATTGGCTTTTTAGGTCTGTTGGCATTTATGTTGCTACCTTGGATAAATTTTAATGGTGAACAGGCCGTTTTATTTGATTTAATAGGTCAAAAATACAATATATTTGGTTTAACCCTGTGGCCGCAAGACTTTACCATACTCGCCTTTATTTTTATGTTGGCCGCATTTGCTTTGTTTTTGGTCACTACATTTTATGGACGAGTGTGGTGTGGTTATACCTGCCCACAAACAGTGTGGACCTTTACCTTTATTTGGTTTGAAGAAAAGTTTGAAGGTACGGCAAACCAACGTAAAAAGCTCGACCAACGAGCAATGGACTTTGATAAGTTTTGGCGCAAAACCGCTAAGCACACCAGTTGGATTTTATTTTCTTTATATACAGCAATTACATTTGTTGGTTACTTTACCCCTATTCGTGAGCTACTCCCTGACTTTGTTACCTTTAATGCCGGTAGCTATGCCTTAATGAGTATTATCTTTTTTGCTGCTTGTACATACGGTAATGCTGGGTGGATGCGCGAAATTATGTGTTTACATATTTGCCCATACTCACGTTTTCAGTCAGCCATGTTTGATAAAGATACCTATACAGTATCGTATGATGAAAAACGCGGTGAAAGCCGTGGCCCACGCTCGCGCAAAGTGGCACACCAAGATTTAGAAATAGGCGACTGTATTGACTGTAATTTATGCGTGCAAGTATGCCCAACCGGCATAGATATTCGTAATGGCTTACAAGCAGAGTGTATTAACTGTGGCGCTTGTATTGATGCATGTGATGGGGTGATGGATAAAATGAATTATCCACGCGGACTTATTTCTTATACCACTGAGCGAAACTTAGAAACGCCAGAGAATAAAACCAACCCACTGCGGGCAAAAATTATTGGTTATATAGTGATCCTGGTTATTTTAACCAGTGCCTTGGTTGCCAATATTGCGCTGCGTAAAACGATGGAATTTGATATTATTCGCGATCGTAATCAGTTATATAGGGTTGATTTTGAAGGGTTGGTAGAAAACACCTACACCTTAAAAGTGATCAACAAAGCGCAGTATGAGCAAACCTTTACAATTAAAGTGCAAGGGCTCGATAACTTTAAGTACATAGGTAAACAAACGTTTAGGGTTAACGCAGGGCAATCGCACAATGTGCCTTTATCACTGGTTATGGATCCGTATGACTTAAAAGCGCCAATGACAGAATTTAACTTTGTGCTATCGCCGGTAGGCGAGCCCGACAATCAAATATCACAGTCGAGTAACTTTTTTAAAGCGCGGTAAAGTTTAACAAAAAGCGGGGTGTTCCCCGCTTTTATTTTATATAAGAAGTGTATGAGTAAATTTAGCTTTATTGATTTAACCCCAGATCTAATTCTTGATGCCATAGAAAGCGTTGGTATTTATGTTGAGTCTGGTTTATTGGCATTAAATAGTTACGAAAATAGGGTGTATCAATTTGTAGCTGAAGGCGGAAAACGCTACGTTGTTAAATTTTATCGTCCAGAGCGTTGGAGCGAGGAGCAAATACAAGAAGAGCATGACTTTGCCTTTGAGCTAGCAGAGGCCGAAGTACCGGTTGTTGCGCCAATGGAATATAACGGGCAAAGCTTATTTGAACACCAAGGCTATTTATTTACTTTATTTCCAAGTGTTGGCGGGCGTTTATTTGAAGTCGATAACTTAGATCAACTTGATGTACTAGGGCGCTTAATTGGCAGAATGCATCAAGTTGCTAAAACAAAACCATTTACACAAAGGCCCACCCTAACCTGCGAAGAGTACTTACATACAGCAAAAGTTCATCTGCAAAAAAGTAACTTAGTACCTATGGGATTAGAAACTGCTTTTTATACCATTTTAGATTTGGTTATTAAGCAGGCTCAAACACAGTATACCAATGTAAAAACGATACGTTTGCATGGGGATTGCCATGCTGGCAATATATTATGGGCAGGCGATGCGTTAATGTTTGTTGATTTAGATGATAGTCGCCAGGGGCCACCCATTCAGGATCTATGGATGATGCTAAGTGGCGATCGACAAACGCAGCTGTTACAGTTAGATACCTTAGTAACCGCCTATGAAGAATTTTGTGATTTTGATCACTCGCAGCTTAAGTTGATCGAACCACTTCGAGCTATGCGTATCATCCATTATATGGGGTGGGTTGCAAAACGATGGAGCGATCCGGCTTTTGTGCGGAACTTTTCATGGTTTGCAGATGACAAATACTGGGAGCAACAAATTTTAGCACTTAAAGAGCAGCTTGCCGCATTGCAAGAAGCACCGCTAAAATTATTGCCATAACATTTTATTCAAAAATATGTACAACGAGAGACTAATGCTTAAAAAATTAAAACTGAGCCTACTACTTCTTTGTCTACCTTTTGCAGCACTTGCAGCAAACTTTGAAGTAGGTAATCAATATACAGTTATCAATATCGAAAAAAGTACTACACCACAAGTTACCGAATACTTTTCGTTTTATTGCCCGCATTGTTTTAAATTTGAACCGGTTGCACACGCAATTGAAGAAAACCTACCTGCAGGTGCGGTGTTTATAAAAAATCACGTTAACTTTTTAGGCGGCGTGTCGCCACAAACACAAAGTAATTTGAGCCTAGCGTATTTAGTTGCTAAAAAGCACGGGCAAGCTGATACGATTACAGATAAGATTTTTAAAAGTATTCATGTTCAGCGCGCACCACTGACTGAAATTAAAGATTTAAAAAAATTATTAGATATAAATGGCATTAGTAGCGATACGTTTGATCAAGATATTGCCAGTATGCCAATTATTGCAGCTGAACAAGCAATGCAAGATAAACAAAATAAATACTCAAAATTAGGTGCGTTAACAGGCGTTCCTACTTTTATTGTAAACGACAAATATAAAATCAATCTAAATACCATCAAGAGCCAAGAAGAGCTTGATGAGTTAGTTTCATTTTTACTCGCACTATAAATTTTTGGAGCCATATAATAATGATAAAATTAGTTAAAGCAGGTTTACTTGCTGTATTACTACCTTTCGCTGCAACAAGTTTTGCAGCAACCTTTGAGGAAGGTGTACATTATGAGGTTGTGTCTGAGCGCGCAACTAAAAAACCAGAAGTGAAAGAGTTTTTCTCATTTTACTGTCCTGCGTGTAATAACATGGAGCCACTGGTAGCCGAGATTAAACCAATGCTCGATAAAGGCGTAAAGTTTAAAAAGAGCCATGTTGATTTTGTTGGCGTACGCGATACCGAGCATCAACAAATGATCAGCCAAGCGTTAGCAACGGCTGAAGTGTTACCACAAAAAGATAAAATTATTGCGGCTATCTTTAGTCACATTCATACAAAGCGCGCAAATTTTAATGAATTAGCCGACGTAAAAGATGTGTTTGTAGCGCAAGGGGTTGATGGCGATAAGTTCGATAAGTTATTTAAAAGCTTTTCGGTACGTACATTAAGCTCAAAAATGAAGCGCGACCAAGACTACTTTAAAGAGAAAGGTGCATTGCGTGGCGTACCTACTTTTATCGTAAATGGTAAGTACAAACTACTTCTAGGTCGCGAATCGGGTATTAGCGAACCCGCAGATATCACTAAATTAATTAACTACTTAGCAAGCAAGTAAAGTTAAACCCATAAAAAAAGCTCCTAAGGAGCTTTTTTTATGGGTAATTTTTAGCTGGTTATTTTAAGTATTCTTTTTTTGTAAAAATACACCCGACTCAATATGGTGCGTATAAGGGAACTGATCAAAAATCGCAAAGCGTTTAACTTCATGGGTGCGGGTTAAGTGATCAAGGTCGCGCTCTAGTGTCTCTGGGTTACACGAAATATAAATAATACTTTCGTAATTTGCTACTAAGTCACACGTTAGGGTATCCATACCGGCACGTGGCGGATCAACTAAAATGGTTTGGCAATTGTAGCTATTTAAATCTATACCTTCTAAACGAGAAAAACTGCGTTCGCCATTCATGGCTTGAGTAAACTCTTCGCTCGACATACGAATAATATCTAAATTGTCTACCTTGTTTTGCGCTATATTGTACTGCGCTGAGTGTACCGACGACTTTGATATTTCGGTTGCTAGTACTTTATTAAACGAGCCCGCTAACGCAATAGAAAAGTTACCGTTACCACAATAAAGTTCAAGTAAATCATTTTTAAGTGGCTTACATAAGTCTTGCGCCCACTCTAGCATTTTAATGTTTACTTTGGCATTTGGCTGGGTAAAGCTGTTTTCTACCTGCTGATATATTAGTTCTTGGCCATTCACGTTTAAGCGTTCGGTAACGTAGTCATCACCAAGCATTTCTTTTTGTTTGCGGGCACGGCCAATAAAGTCAATTTTATACTTACTGCTTAACTTTTCTTTAAGCGCGTTAATTTCACTCAGCCAATGCTCATCAAGTGGCTTGTGATATAACAGACTCACTAAAATCTCACCGCTTAGCGTAGATAAGTAATCAATCTGAAATAGTTTACGACGCAAAATTTCACACGACTTTAAATTATCAATCATTACTTGCATCACTTCACCTACCAAAGGAGCGGCAGGGTCAAAGCTATCAACGCGAATTTTGTCTTTAGTTTGTTGATCAAACATTATATGAAACAGATCGTCACCATCGTGCCATACTCTAAACTCAGCGCGTTGGCGGTAGTTAATCGGCTCTGAGCTAAATACCTCAAGTTTATCCACACCAAAACGTTGAAATTGGGCAGCAATACGCTGTTCTTTTTCGCTTAACTGCGCATCGTACTGTGAGGTGTCTATTTTAATAACTGCCATTAACGCTATAACCTTATCTTTGAGAGCTGTTTATCGGCGCTATTGTAGGGAGCGAGATGTATTTGTCTAGTTTTGATGAAATATATATTGGTTTTTTTTTGAGCATCTAGCTACAGAAATAACTTACAGTGCCGATAAGTAAGGCAAGCATAGATAGGAGTCGGATCATGAAAATCGGTAACTTTGGCTTTGTTCCAAACCACAATATTAATAAATACGGTAATAAAGGGGCTTTACAGCAACCTACAATACAGTCGCCTCAAGATAACTATCAGCAGCGCGGTAAAGAACTTGCTGCCAAAGTGCTCGGTGACAAAATGGCTCAAGCTCTTGGCTTACCGATAAGCGAGCCGAAAAAAGATAAACCGCTTTTTGATTTTGATGAAATCGTTAAAAACGTTTTAGACTTTGTTACCAGTGCAGTACGTAAAGCAAAAGCCAATGGTGCCGACGATGAAAAACTCAAAGGTATGTTAGGTGATGCTCGAAAAGGTGTGCAAATAGGGATTGATGACGCGGTTGATGAATTAAAAGGCAATGGCGTGTTTAACGACGATATCGCACAGGGTATTAATAAATCTAAAGAAGGCATATTTAATGGCCTGGACAAATTTGAAGACGATTTATTTAATCCTAAACCCGCCAGTGTCTCTGTTAGCCAAGCTCAGTATGCAAGTTTAAGTAACAAAGCAGAATATAAATTTACTACCGCCGAAGGAGACGAAGTGAGTATTAGTTTTGCTGATGCTTATGAGTCACAATCAGCCAGTCGTTATCAGCAAAATGGGAATAGTGAATCTTTTGTAAGTGAGTCGTCGCAGTCTCGTGAGTTGTCATTTTCTATGTCGGTTAATGGCGATTTAAATGAGAATGAACAAAAGGCGATTAATGAGCTAATGGCTGACTTACAAAGTGTAAGTAGCACCTTTTTCAGTGGTGACTTAGATAAAGCATTTGAAGAGGCGCAAGCACTAAGCTTAGGCAACGAACAGCTGGTGGCTTTTTCAATGGATTTACGACAAACCAAAACAGTCGCTACAGTTAAAGGTTACGAAGAGTACAAGCCAGTTCCTGAAAAAGCAGTAGCTGATAAATTAGCGCCGTTTAACGACGACTTAAAAGCTGTGTTTAATAAAGCCACAGAGCTGGGCATACAAAACCAGTTATCGGGTATTGTGCAGTGGTTAAATCAAGATCAAGCAGAAATAGATAAATTGGTAGATTACACCAAAGCTATGTTCGAAAACCTTAATCAATTAAATGCAGCAACGGACGAGCTAGCCAATCAACAATAGTTGTACCACTAAACTACTTTCTTTTATAAAAATCACATGGCAAACTGCCGTTCTTAACTTAGAGTAAGGACAGTAGTTTGTCAGCGCACATAATGGTTTTTGATTCAGGTATTGGTGGTACTACGGTACTTGAACATATTCAGCAAAGTATTCCAGATGCGCAATACAGCTATTTTATGGATAATGCGCTATTGCCATACGGCGCTCAGTCACAGCAAACGATTATTAACCGCTTATGCGCACTCATTCACTTTATTAACCAGCAAGCGCTTAATGTAGATTTAATTGTTATTGCATGTAACACCGCCTCTACTTCTGCGCTTGGGGCAGTGCGCCAAATTACTACTATTCCTATAGTGGGGGTGGTACCGGCGATAAAACCTGCTGCGCAACTTACACAATCTAAACATATCGGCCTACTGGCAACTCCAGCAACTATATCAAGTCCCTATACGCGCACACTCATACAAGAACATACCAACAATATAGCAGTTAGCTTATATAGTAGCGTTGAACTAGTTACTTTAGCCGAGCGTCTGTTTTTCGAACAAAGTTTAGATACAACTAAACTGCACCAAGAACTCGATCGTTTAAACATAGATCAGTCTATAGATGTATTAGTATTAGGCTGTACGCATTTTCCTATTTTGGCAGAGCCGATTAGTCAGTACTTTAATAGGAAAGTGCAGCTACTTGATTCAGGTGCAGCGATTGCTAAGCGAGTTCATTACTTAATTAGCCAGCTTAATTTAACGAATAACAATATTGCAGATACAAAAAAGCCGCTGCAATATTATGCAACGGCTAGTGTGAGTAGTAAGTTAGCTGTAAAGCTAGTTACACTGATTGATCCGGCTCAGAACGAAGAGCGTTAGAATCATCTTCTTGTTTTTGTTTTGCTTCACGTACCTTTAAGGTACGTTGTTGGAACTCGCTATCGTTTAACTGCGCTATTGCATTGTCGGCATCAGCTTGCGCCATTTCAACAAAACCAAAGCCACGACGCTTACCTGTATTTTTGTCCTTTAATAAGCGAACGTTGAACACTTTGCCTTGCTCTTCAAATAAAGCACGTACCACACCTTCGTTTGCACGATAAGGAAGGTTACCAACATAAAGCGTTTTGGTTTTTACTTCGGCTTCTACTACACCGTCAGACGACCTCGCAGCAATAACAATACCACCAATGAGCAAACCAACAGCAAATAGTAGTGCAGGGTCTAACTCTAGGCTTTCAAGTGCGAACTTAACTATAACAAAACCAACAACAGCAAGAATAACTGAGAGGATAAAAGATTTTTGATCGGGTAATTTCATTTTGATCTACCAATAAACAGGAAATAAACATTAATTTAACATTGTGAACTTGCTATCTTAACGCCTTAATTCAACATAGCAATAAAATTTATAGTAAATAATATAAAACAGGGTGAAAAAGCATCGTTTTATACATGTTTTTATCATGTTTCACTTGCTATCGATTACATTTTGTTCGAACAGTAAAAAGATCTAAAAAAAGGCTTGATCTGTTTTCGGATCTCCCTATAATGCGACCCCACTGAGACGGGAAACGTCAACGCCTAGCGAGACGCGAACTACTCAGAGAGTTAAATAAAACTTCGGTTTTAAATCTTCCAAAAAGAAAGTTTAAAACAAAGTGTTGACTCGAAAAATAAAG
>NZ_JBEOOB010000060.1:0-7889 GCF_040308685.1 Pseudoalteromonas sp. 20-MNA-CIBAN-0454
CAGGAACTTGCCTTATGAGTGATCACAAGGCCCCGATGGTTTTAAACTAATCGGAATCCCCCTCCTTTCCTGAACTTGTTCAGGCGCTTGGCGAGGTGGTGGAGGATGTCAACAATTACTATTGAAGGGGTAGAAACGCAAGAGGTTCACGACTTACTTAAAGGTATGAACGCCGATCACGCACAAGGATACCTTTACGCCAAACCACTCGCGTATGACGATTATTTACAGTACTTAAACAGCCAATATAATTTAAAAATGTTAGACTCCCCTTTTTAACATCTTTAGGGGCCAAGTAAAGATGCAAGGCACATTGCGTAAATTAAAATCGAGCTTAACCGAGCCGGTACAATATCACTTACCTGTGGGTGAGCACTTAGTCGACTTAAATGCATTTATAGGCAAAGAGCTAACGCTTACTTTTAGCGGCACAATTTTATGCTCTAGCTGCGGTAAAAAAACCAAAAAAAGCTATTCTCAAGGCCATTGCTTTGTATGCATGCGCAAACTTGCTAGTTGCGATATGTGTATTATGAAGCCAGAAACCTGCCATTACGATCAAGGTACTTGCCGCGAGCCAGAGTGGGGAGAAGAAAATTGCATGATCCCGCATTACGTCTACCTCGCTAATACCTCAGGACTAAAAGTGGGTATTACTCGCCACACGCAAATACCAACTCGCTGGGTTGATCAAGGCGCTACCCAAGCATTGCCTATTTTTAAAGTGCAAACACGGTTGCAATCAGGCTTAGTAGAAGTGGCATTGGCTGAATTTATTGCTGATAAAACTAATTGGCGCAATATGCTAAAAGGCCAAAACGAAGCGCTAGATTTAAAAGCTGCAGCCGCTGAGCTTATTCCACAAATTAGTGCAAAGCTAAATGAGCTAAGCGAGCTATTTGGCGCAACAGCTATTGAACAGCTAGATGAAGACGTAGTTGATTTAAACTTTCCGGTAAGCGAATACCCAACCAAAATCAGCTCGTTTAACTTTGATAAAGACCCGGTAGTAAGCGGTATTTTACAAGGCATTAAAGGTCAGTATTTAATTTTTGAAAAAGGCGTTATTAACATTCGAAAATTCACCTCTTACGAAGTAACCGTAGGCTAAGTGCCGGTTGGTTGAGTGCTCGCAGATAAGCAGTTCAACCGATAAAAATCAAACCATTGCCGCTGCGTTAACGGGTGGCAATAGTAATACCCCTGTATAACATTACACCCTAAGCTAATAAGGTAGTTTTTTTGAGCTAGCTGCTCAACTCCCTCTGCCACTACCATTAAGTTTAAATTGCTTGCCAGTGCAATAAGCGCTGCAACTATTTGGCTATTGCCGTATTCATCAGGGACTTTAGCAATAAAGCTCGCGTCTATTTTTAATGTATCAAAAGGCAGTTTCGTTAAATAACTCAATGCCGAGTACCCGGTACCAAAGTCGTCTAATGCTATATGCACGCCCAGCTTTTTTAGTTGCTGCAACTGCGTTTTAGCCTGTGTAAATGAGCCAATAAAGCTGCTTTCTGTCAGTTCTATTTCAAGTAAACTACCGGGTAAATTATAATGTTTAAGCATAGTGCTAATATTGTTTGCCAGCTTGCCGTGGCTTAAATGACATGCCGATATATTAATTGCTAAGCGCCCAGCCACCAGTCCTTCTTTTTGCCATAGCGTTAGTACTTTACCCGCCTGATTAATAACCCATAAATCTAACCGCACTATCAACCCTAGCTCTTCAGCAAGCGGAATAAATTGCGCGGGCGATATCATTCCCAAATCGGGGTCGTGCCAACGCAATAATGCCTCAACGCCCATAATCTGTTCACTTTTAAGGCATTGTTTTGGCTGAAAATACAATTCAAATTCGTTATTATCTAACGCATGCTGAAAACGACTCATCATGGCTAGGCGCTCTAGCGAGCGAGCATTCATAGAAGGTTTAAATAATTGAAACGAATTACGCCCCACATCTTTTGAGCGATACATAGCAATATCGGCATGCTTTAGCAGTGTTTCGCTGTCTAGGCCATCATCAGGGTAAACAGCCGCGCCAATCGAAGCTGTTACACCTACTTCAACATGGTCTAATTGAAACGGAGAGTTTAAGTTATTTAGTATTTTGTCAGCTAAACTAGCTACTGCATCAATCTTATTTATTTCGCACAGCACTACAAATTCATCTCCCCCTAAACGCGCTAAGGTATCGCCTTCGTTTAAAGTAGCCTCGATACGCGCAGCAACCAGAGTTAATAAACAATCCCCTGCGCTATGGCCTAAACTATCGTTTACTTCTTTAAAGCGATCTAGATCGATAAACATCACCGCCAATAAATGCTGGTCGCGGTGAGCTGCAGCCAAAGCCATTTTGAGCCTGTCGTTAAACAAACGTCTATTTGGTAGGCCCGTTAATTCATCAAAATAAGCCAACTGCACAATTTTATCTTCAGCATTTTTTCGCTCGGTAATATCACTAAAAATTGCCGCATAAATAGCATCTGAATTATTTGGCTCTTTAATTTCAATTATAGTTAACCACTCTATATAAATATCGCCATTTTTTTTACGATTACAAATTTCTCCCTGCCACACGCCCGTTTTGTTGATTGCATCCCACATTTTTATATAAAAGCTTTTATCATGCCGCCCAGAGCTCAATATACTTGGGCACTTACCTATAACTTCATGTTCTTTATAGCCGGTCAATTGGGTAAATGCTGGGTTTACTTGAATAATAGTGCTGTTGCTATGGGTGATCATTATGCCGTCGAGTGATGAATCTATTATTTTATTGGCTAAATATAGGTTTCGCTGCGAGTGCTGTAGGGCTAAATCTCGTTGCACTAATACTTTTTCTAGCTCAGAACAATACGCACTTTCAATTTCATGTATTAAATGTTCGAGTGACAACACGCCTTTAATTTCATCTTTGTCGCTCACCACTAAATGCCGTACTTGGCTATCTAACATTAATTTGTAAGCATCAAACAGGCTATCTTGTGGGGTTATTTTATAAAGCGGCCGACTTGCTAAATCCCAGCACACACTCTGCTCGCTCTGGCGTGTGATCAGTTGTAATAAATCGCGCTGCGTAATAATGCCATGTTCTTTTTGCTGTTGATTAAAAACTAAAATAACTTTTTCGCTGCGTTCACGCATTAGTTTTACCGCTTCATTTACCGCTAATGAGCTAGGTACAATTGTTATGTTTTTAGTGTACTGGTCGTTAATAGTGCGAAACTGTAAGTAATGATCAAGCCCTTGATTGCGCACAATATCTGTAATGCTAATTACCCCACACGGTACGTTGTTGTTATCGGTAACGAGTAAATGCCTTACACCATGCTGATGAAAAGTTAGTGCGGTATCACTTAAAGGCTGCTGGCTAGGGACACTTAAAACCGGGCTCGTCATCACATCTTTAATGCTAGTGCTTGTAACTGCAGGATTGGTAAAGTCGAGTTTTAAACAGTCAGTTTCTGTCCAAACACCTAATATGCGTTGTTGCTGCGCAATAAATATTGCACTGATATTATGTGCCCGCATTAGTTTAACCGCATCAATTAATGGCGTATGCTTGCTACAGGTTATTACCTTATTAGTAAAAATATCACCTACTTTTTGAAAACGGCTACTGTGTGGCATTATTCTACTCCCTAAATTTGCACTAATAAGCGAGTATAAATCGAGCAAATATTCCCCCTTTGATGTAGGACAATAAATAAGCATGTCGTATCCAAAAATTATTATTTATAACAATGAAATTGAGTTAGCTGAGCAGCCTGATGAAGTAGATGATTTTGTATATGCGATGGATGAGCTGCAAAAAAGCAGAATTATTATTTTAGATAGTAAGTATAGTTATACAACATTAAGTGGCGAGCCAAAAACAGCCATTAGTGCCATTGAATTAGCAGATTTAGTGAAAGATTATTTGCTAAAAGAAGGTCAGTGTTGCCTAAGTAAAATTAAGCAGCTAACACCTGAGCAAGCATTTGCGTTACTCATAATCGACTAACGCTTTAACATGTGCAATTGCACTGCGACCCAACGCAGAAAGCGCATACCCCCCTTCTAAATACGACACCATACCGCGGCAATTATGCTGCTCGCTAAAGCGGGCTAATTGCTCGGTTAGCCAGCGGTAATCTTCCTCTACAAACTTTAAACTGGCCATATCATCTTCAAGGTGAGCATCAAATCCTGCGCTAATAAATAACATGTCAGGCTTAAAAGCATTTAGTTTAGGCAGCCATTGCTGCTCAAATACCGCTTTTAAATCGTTACCGTCGCTGGCAATTGGCAAAGGTGAATTAACTAACGTGGTGTTATTTTCAACCACTGTATTGGGATAAAATGGATGCTGAAATAAAGAGCAAAACAAGACGTTTTTATCATCTATAAATATATCTTGAGTGCCATTACCATGATGTACATCAAAATCAACAATAGCAATGCGCTTAACCCCTTTGCTTTGTGCATATTTAACCGCAATAGCAAGGTTGTTAAATACACAAAAACCGGATGAGGTAGTGCGATTTGCATGATGCCCCGGCGGGCGCACCGAGCAAAATGCAGCATCAAGGTTGCCCTCTAGTATTTCATCTACCGCTAAAATACCGGCTCCTACTGCACGCTCAATTGCTTTTAATGAATCGGGACATAACCAAGTATCACCGTCTAAATCGACAAGCCCTTGGGTAGGTATTTTACTTTCAACAGAGCTAACTAATGATTCGTCATGCGCAAGTAAGTAATGCTCTCGTTGCGCTTTAGGCGCTTGCTTTTGCTCAATAGCAATATCTAACCCGCTTGCTAGTAAGCGATCGTTAATGGCATCTAACCGCTCTGGGCACTCTGGGTGATCATCAATCATTTTATGTTTACGACAATGAGGGTGAGAAATAATTGCGGTACGCATAAATGCTCCTAACTGTATCATTAAACATAATATAACAAAGCCACCCGTGGGTGGCTTTGCGACTTTGGTGTATACCCTTTACGCTAGATATAGCAAATTAGGGATAGCAAAAACAGTTATTTTGCTGTTAATTTTAAATTTCTAAAGTCAAAACTAAAGTCGGTTACTTGCGTTGAAACTGCACGCATTTTAGCGTTACTCACTCTATTTTCTGTATTCATATTAAAATTAATAAACGCATCAGCCTCAAGTAGCTTTTCATCCCACTTAACAATAAAAGTATTGCCAGTGTAATGCTCAAGTGAGCCTTTTAAGCCCTTGGTATGCGTAAAATCAATATGTAATTTGCCATCAAGCTGCTCAATAATTACATCGCCGTACCAATTATCGTGCAATGTACCAGTGTAATTAATATTAGGTAGTTGCGGTTGATAATCAGCTGGCGCTGCAGGCTTTGCGTTAGCGTATGCTTTCTCTTTGCTTTCAAAATGCTTTTTAGCTAAGTCTTCAACCCAATCTTTATCTTCAAGCTCAAGCGCATCTTCAAGCACTTCGTGAGTTACTGCCGCTAGCGCACCAAATGCTTGCTGATTACTTAAAATAACAATACCGAGTTTTTTCTCAGGCAGTAATGTAACCTGCGACACCATGCCTAAAATACCGCCACCGTGACCAAGCTTTTTAAAGCCGTGGTAGTCCTCAATACTCCAGCCTAGCCCGTAACCTCTAAACTGCTGATGATACGCCTCAAACGCGCTTTTAGACGCCATAGCCGTTATATGTGGATGCCACATTTGCGCTTGTTGTTTTTCGCTAAATAACTGCTCGCCATTTGGCATTGTGCCACCAGCAAGTTGCGTACGTAGCCATTGGCTCATATCGCTGGCACTTGAGGCTATTGCCCCAGCGCCTCTAAAATCTTCTAGGTAGTTAACAAAAAATGGATGGAGTTGGTTATCCATCGGAATATGCCCCGTTGCCCAGTTTTTATTGCTACTTGGAATGCGCGAAAACCCCGCTCGCGAGTGAGTCATATTTAGCGGCTGTAACATGTTTTTTTCGATGTAATCGTTCCAACTCATCCCAGATACGCGTGCTACCACTTCCCCTGCGGTAACAAACATTAAGTTGTTATACGCATATTGGCTGCGAAAGCTGCTGGCCGGTTTTAAGTATTTTAAGCCTGCTAAAATATCATCAACCGACTTGTCGGTACTTGGCCAAATCATTAAGTCGCCTTGCCCAAGCCCCAACCCACTGCGATGACTCAGCAGATCGCGAATACGCATTTCGCGGGTTACGTATGCGTCATATAGTTGAAATTCTGGCAGGTGATCAATCACTTTATCGTCCCAGCTCAACTTGCCTTCATCAACCAACTTAGCCAGCGCCGCACTGGTAAATGCTTTGGTGTTAGATGCAATGCCAAACAAGGTGTCTTTATTAACCTTATTACCGGTGTTTATATGGGTTACACCAAAACCTTTAGCAAATATCACTTTGTCGTTTTCAACAATAGCAACTGCCATTCCTGGCACATCAAAACGTGCCATGGAGGTTTTAATTACCTGCTCTATTTTATTGGTATCTACCTGTGCCCAGGTACTAAACGTAGCCCCTGCTAATAAAGCAATTGTGGCAAACTTAATTAACTTCATTGTTATCCTTTTTTATTATGATTATTTTTGATGTACTGCAAATTCAATTTCAGCACGCTCTAGGTTACTGTCGCTTTTTTGCGCGCGGTTTAATATTGCATCACTGTATGCTTTTGGAACGCCAGCTTCAAGCGCGCCGCGATGAACGTGTTTAATATACCAGTCGTAGGGTAGCGCTTCACTGTCATGGGTATTGGCAATATAGCAATGAGCGTTAACGTCTTCGCCGCTTAAAAGCTTTACGGTTATATTTACGCAGTCGTAACCTGCACCTTCTATACCATCTAAAATGACTTTTTCGGCATCACTTATTTGATAAACAACCCCATAAACTAACGCATCCTCTGCATCACTTGGGCTAATACTGCACTTACCTGAGCCATCTTTAAAATACATATCAAAGGTTAGCTCATAACCTTGTAATACGGCTGTACCAATGCGCTTAGCATTAGGCAAGCGCGCCAGTAAACGGTGAGACGACATGTTAGAGCCAAACGAAAAATTATAAAGCGACATACCTACTCCTAAAATTAAATAATGTAACTTGGTTTTAAATTACAACACGAATAGCCAAAGCTATTAAAATAAAAAACAAGGTGGCTTTAGGGTTTAATGCATTGGTTAAAAAGCCGCGCCGAAAGGCAAACCAAACGGGCTCTGCTGGCACCGTTTTGTTGGCAATATTATCATTTAGATTTGCCCCCGGTTTGGCTGCTCGCAGTGCTTGCACTCCCAAATAAGCTAAATAGGCACCGGCCAAGTATTTAAGCCCCTTGACATCCTCCCCCACCTCGCTTCGCGCCCGACAAGTCGGGAAAGGAGGGGGATTCCTGTTTCATAGCGTATCGCTTTAAATTCAAAAGAATCTAAAGTCTTACTTACGCTCCACAGGCTAACACTGTCTGCCCGACAGCTTTAATATTCAGTGCCGCATTTATGTCGCGGTCTAGCTCACTAAAGCATTGAGGACACGACCATTTGCGGATATGTAACGGCAAGGAATCGACAACGTAACCGCAGCAATTACAGCGTTTAGAGCTTGGATACCACTTATCAATCTTAACTACAGTTCGACCGTACCACTCAGCTTTGTAGGTAAGTTGGCGCACGAACTCGCCCCAGTTGGCATCGCTAATTGCTTTAGCAAGTTTTCGATTCTTGACCATGTTTTTTACGCTCAGACTTTCACAGCTAATCACTTGATTATCGTTTATCAATTGGGAAGTCAGTTTGTGGGTGAAGTCGTGACGACAATCAGCAATCTTTGCTTGAACGCGAGCGACTTTCTTTCTGGCTTTGTGGAAGTTAGAAGAACCTTT